>JAZKYB010000079.1:0-1797 GCA_045611905.1 Acutalibacteraceae bacterium
GATATTTCCTGTGTGGGACAATGTTCTTTAACTGTCGCTTTACCGATTATTTCGGCTTGCGGTGTTGAAACCTGCATTTTACCTTCTGCGGTTTTATCAACCCATACTGCAGGTTTTAGCGGATTCACATTCCGTGATTTGACCGACGATATGCCCGCTATAAGCCAGCATTGGCAAAAAGAAAATATCAAGTTTGACGGTATATATACCGGGTATCTTGGCAGCACAAAGCAAATTGGTTATGTTATTGATATTATTAAAAACCACAATAAAGACGGTGCAAAAGCCATTATCGACCCCGCCATGGCTGACGGTGGTAAGCTTTATCCTTTGTTCGACCAAGAATATGTTGAAGCAATGAAGGGCCTTTGCGCTTATGCCGATTATGTTGTGCCAAACATTACCGAAGCCGCTTTCTTAACCGATATGGAATATAAAACCGAATATGACCGTGCTTATATTGACGAAATGGTTGAAAAACTTGTGGCACTTGGTGCTAAAAATGTTATTCTTACGGGTGTTTCTTACCGCGCAGGTTACACAGGCATTGTTGTGTTTGAAAATGGCGAATACAGTTATTACGAACACGAATTTTTGCCAAACAGTTGCCACGGCACAGGCGATATTTATGCATCAGCATTCACAGGTGCGTTAGTTCGTGGTAAAACTGCATTTGAAGCAGCAAAAATCGCCGCAGATTATACTGTTGAATGCATTCGTCAAACCGCCACCGAAGAAAACCACTGGTATGGCGCAAAATTTGAACCTGCACTTAAAACACTTATTGATATGCTTTAATTTTCAAAAAAAAATACCACAAAACGCTTGACTATTCAATCGTTTTGTGGTATTCTAATTTTTGCACAAATGCGGGTGTAGTTCAACGGCTAGAATCCCAGCCTTCCAAGCTGGTTGTGTGGGTTCGATTCCCATCACCCGCTCCAAAGAGAGAAGTTGTACCTTTAGGTATGACTTCTCTTTTTCTTTATTATGTACGGGAATCGAACAGGGAGCAATAACAAACAGTCCGGTGGACTGTTTGTGCGACGCGGCAACGAGCGTAAGCGAGGCGATAGGCACGGCAGTGCCGAGACAAATTCCCATCACCCGCTCCAAAATAAAAGCACTAACCTTTTTGGTTGGTGCTTTCGTTTTTTAGTTAGTTGTTTAGTGGAAATCGAACAAGCAATAAAAAACACCTGATTATTCAGGTGTTTTTTGTGTTTTAAGTATTCTTTTCAAAAACCAAATGCAAAATGGAATTGATGTTAAAAAGGTTAATATATCGGCAATGGACTGACTTATTAAAATGCCGTTTAAATTAAAATAATATGGCAAAATTAAAATAAGGGGTATAAAATAAATCCCTTGTCGGCAGCTTGCCAAAAATGTCGCGCCCTTTACAAAGCCAAGTGACTGATAAAGCATATTTACATAAGATGAAAAGCCCAAAAACGGCAACGCAAAGCTGTAAAACCTTAACATCCGCGCGCCGATATTTAAAACGTCGGCATTTTCTGCGCCAAAAATGTTTATAACATCATTAGGTATTATTGCACAGGCAACCGCACCCAAACAGGCGACTGCGCTGCCGAAAATTGTTGCAACAAAAAACACCTTTTTAACGCGGTCATATTTCTTTGCGCCATAATTATAACCTGCAATGGGCTGAAAGCCCTGGCCAACACCCAAAACGATTGAACGGATAAGCATATAAACCTTGTTTGCAAGACTTATTGCAGCCACTGCCGCATCACCATAAAGTTTGGCATGACCGTTTAAAAGTGTGGTAGAAAC
>JAZKYB010000080.1:0-2631 GCA_045611905.1 Acutalibacteraceae bacterium
ATATGCAGAAGAAGAATACGCAATTTGTGTAAAGAAAGAAAATACACAGCTTCTTGCAGATATTAACAAAGCACTTGAAGAACTTAAAGCAGACGGAACAATTGATAGAATTATCAACAAATATATCCCTGCTGATTCCGCAGAATCCAAAGCTGAATAATTTTTTAAAAAATTAAAACCCACTGTGTTTTTACACAGTGGGTTATTTTTATGATTTTGCACGTTTTTTAATCCAAACAGATGGTGAAAACAGCACTAACAATGGGAAAATTTCAAGTCGACCTAAAAGCATTGCAAGTGATAAAACAATTTTTGAAAAAGACGAATAAATGCTAAAGTTTGCCGCAGGTCCAACAAGTGATAAGCCGGGACCTATATTGTTAAAACATGCCGCCGCAGCAGAAATATTTGTTTCTAAATCAAATGGTTCTAAAAGAAGTAAAAGAAAAATAATAACAAAGCACATACAATAAACCGCAAGATAAACCAAAACGCCGTTTACGGTGTCGTTTTCAACCGTTTTGCCTTCAAAACTTGTGGTGGATATTGCACGGGGATGTATCATTTGTTTGACGCTTGCAACAATTTTTTTGAACAATAATACAACACGCGAAATTTTAAAACCGCCCGCAGTTGAACCGGCGCAAGCACCGACAAACATTAAGACAAGCAAAATGCCTTTTGAAAGGTTGGGCCACAAATTAAAGTCGGTGGTGGCAAATCCGGTTGTTGTCATAATAGATGAAACCTGGAACGCTGAAAGGCGTATTGCTTCACCCAAATTTGACACGGTTTTAAAAATATTTAAAACAATAATCGTGCTTGAAATTACAAACATTGATAAATATGTCCATAACTCTTCACTTTTAAATATGCTGCGAATACGACCGCATAAAGCAAGGTAGTAAATATTAAAGTTTATACCGAAAATAAGCATAAAAATTGTTATAACCCATTGACAAAATGCATTATACGAGCCAATGCTGTCACCCTTTATGCCAAAACCGCCTGTACCTGCTGTGCCAAATGCATTGATAATTGCATCAAACAAAGGCATGCCGCCGCATAAAAGCAAAATAATTTCCAAAAATGTAAAGCCGGTATAAATATAATATAAAGTTTTTGTCATTGTGCGAAGCTTTGGTGTAAGCTTACCGGCAGAATGACCGGGCATTTCGGCCCTGAGAATATGCATTGTTCTGCCCGAATCGGTGGGTAAAATTGCCACTATAAGCACCAAAACACCCATACCGCCAACCCAATGGGTTTCACTTCTCCAAAAAAGAAGCCCCCTTGACATTGATTCAACATCGGTTAATATTGAAGAACCCGTAGTGGTAAAGCCGCTAACCGTTTCAAAAAAAGCGTCTATATAATTTGGTATTTCACCGCTAATCACAAAAGGCAAAGCACCTACAGCAGAAATAACTATCCACGAAAGTGCCACAATTACAAACCCTTCTTTTGCAAAAAAGGTCTTGTTTGATGGCTTGTTTAAAACCGTTAGTAAAAAACCAACGGCAAGTGCTACCGCCATTGTTATTAAAAAAGCAGTAACAATATCAAGCTCACGGTAAATTAACGAGCATATAAGCGGCAAAACCATTATTCCCGCTTCAAGCTTTAAAATTTGCCCAAGCATATAAAAAACAATTTTTCGATTCATAATTTATCCCCTCACTATGTCAGATAAATTATTTATTCGTTGGTTAGATGCTAAAATTATAATTCTATCGCCCGACATGATAACATCATCACCTGTGGGGATAATGCTTTTTCTGTCACGAATAATGCCACCAATAAGCAAATTTTCTTTTAATTTAAGTTGTTTAATTGGAATATTTAAAAAGTCAAGCCCGCCTTTTACTGAAAATTCAAGGGCTTCTACCTTGTCATCCATAAGCTTATAAAGGGTTTCAACACTGCTGTCTAAAGAATTATCAAGTGCGCGTGCATAACCCACAACTATGTCTGAAATTGTCTTCTTTGGGGAAACAACAGTTTCAAGACCCCAATGTTCGGCAAGGGGGATAAGTTCCTGCCTGTTTATTTTTGTAATAACCTTGGGAACATTTTTTGAAGAAGCGTATGAAGAAATTAGTATGTTAAGTTCATCAAGACCTGTTAATGAAACAACGGCATCAACTGTTTCAATTCCTTCTTCAGTCAAAAGTTCCTGTGAAGAGCCATCGCCATTAACAATAATTGCTTTTGGAAGTTCGGCGCTTACTTCCTCACACTTTTGGCGGTCATTATCAATAATTGTAACGCTGTTACCAATTTGGCACAATTTTTTAGCAAGATAAACCGCAGTTTTGCTTGCGCCCAAAATCATAACCTTTTTAATTAAGGTGCGTTTAATACCAAGTTCGTTGAAAAAGTGCAAAATTTCATTTACCGAACCCGTAATACCAACCTTATCACCCGATTTAAGCACAAAGTTACCAAGTGGGATGTATGCTTCTTCCCCACGCTGAACCGCACAAATTAAAAACTTGGCTTTAAATTTATTTCTTAAATCGGCAATTCTTAAACCATCTAAAACCGAATCTTCTTTAATTTTAAATTCAACAATTTCAAAATTTCTTACCGAAAATGGCTCTATTTTATAAGCACTTGGCAATTTTAAAG
>JAZKYB010000081.1:0-3183 GCA_045611905.1 Acutalibacteraceae bacterium
CATTACAATAACACCCTCGCCCTTTTGTGAAACTTCATCCACAAGACGTAAAAACACCTGTGTCTTGCCCGAACCGGTAACACCATATAAAAGTGAAACTTCCGCTTCGGTAGTTTGCCACTTATTATAAAGCCCCTCGAAAGCAGTTTGCTGTTCGTCGGTTAAAACAATTGGGATGGGTTTCGGTGTAATATTTGTTTTATAAGGTGAACGAAAAATTTGTCTTTCAAAGCTTATAAGCACATTTTTTTCAATAAGGGTATCAATTACCGACATTGAAACGCCTGTGAAATATCGTAATTCCTTAACACTTGCGGTTTCAATATCACAAAGTAAATCTACAACCTCTTTTTGCCGTGGTGTAAGCTTTTGTGACTGATAATCGTCCGAAAGGCGCACCCACTTTTGTGTTGCGTCCCCGACCTTTTGCTTGGTTTCACTGTTTTTAATTAAAACTTCCCTTTCGGTCATTTGTTTTAATACATCAGCGCCCACCTCAAACAAAGTGGTTATTTCATCCTCGTTTTTTTCGCCCTTTGTTTTTAAAAATGCGAAAATTTCTTTTTCAATGTCAGACAAAAGTTCAACACCCGAAAAATCAATATTTGCCGAATAAAAATTAACAAGGCGGTGGTTTAAACCGGTTGGAAGCATTGATGAAACAGCATCATACCGTGTGCAAAAAACCGTTTCATGCATAAATTCACACATTTTAAGCATTTCATCACTTAAAACAGGGCTGTCATCAATAACCGACAAAATGCTTTTAAGGTCATAGGTTTCGGCCTGATCCGTTTCAAAAACCATCGCCTGTTTTGGCACATTGCCCCTGCCAAAAGGCACCAACACCCTTTGACCGCGTGAAATTCGCATCTTTGGCGGAACAGCATAAGAATATAACTTATCAAAAGCATAGGTAGCACCACTTAATGCGACCTTGACCGTTAAGCCAACCATAACTGTTCCCCCTTTTTAACGTTTTTTAAACGCTTATTTATTTTCGTTTGCTAATTTATCAATGGCAACTGAAACCGGCTTTTCAACAGAAATTTCGCCTGCTTCTTCTTGCTTTTGTGAAATATCACGGGCTGTGTGAGCCACATCAATTACCAAACGGTAACGATTTTCATAACTTCCGATTAATTTACCAATATTAGGATTCAACATTATTAAGCACTCCATCAATTAAATTTTTTTGTCTTTTCAGCATTAGTCTGCTGCTTTGAATTATTTCAATTATATCGTCAACAGCTTCATCAATATTGTCGTTTACAACAATATAGTCAAATTCTGTTGCTCGTTTAATTTCGGAAAGTGATTCGTGCATGCGTTTTTCAATTACTTCTTCACTTTCGGTGCCACGACCACTTAAACGGCGTTTAAGTTCCTTATAAGAAGGTGGCATTATAAATATGCTAACCACTTCGGGCATTTTTTCACGAATTGATTTTGCACCGTTTACATCAACTTCAATCAAAATGTCCTCGCCCTTTTCAACCGCTGCAACAACAGGGGCTTTGGGCGTGCCATAATAATTGCCAATATAAACGTTATATTCAAGCAATTCGTCGTTTTTAAGCATATCTTCAAACTTTTCACGGGTAATAAAATTATATTTTTCACCCTCTACCTCGCCCACACGCATTTGGCGTGTTATCGACGAAATTGAAAACTTAATATCGGGGCGTTTTTTGAAAAGTTGTTTAAACAATGTGTCCTTGCCACTGCCCGAAGGGCCTGCAACAATAAAAACTCCGCCTTTACTCATTTTCATCCTCCTCAAACCATAAGTTCGCAACATCGCCAATTCTTGCCGCAAGCTTTTCAACCGTTAAATAACATAAAATGATATGGTCGCTGTCGGTCACAATAACGGTTTTTGTTTTTCTGCCAACGGTTGCATCTATAAGCATTCCTTTTTCTTTGGCATCCTGTATAATTCTTTTAATTGGGGCCGATTCAGGACTTACAACCGTTACAATACGGTCGGCAGACACCAAATTGCCCGAACCAATATTAACAAGCTTCATAGCATTACTCCATATTTTGAATTTGCTCACGAATTTTTTCAATTTCGGATTTAATATCCACCACTGTGTGAGCAATTTCAATGTCTTGCGCTTTTGAACCGATTGTGTTAGCTTCCCTGTTCATTTCTTGTACTATAAAGTCAAGCTTTCGGCCAACCGCTTCGTCCGATAACAACAAAGAATTAAACTGTTTAATATGACTGCGAAGTCGAACTGTTTCTTCAGCAACGGCAACCCTGTCAGCAAAAATTGCAACTTCGGTTAAAACACGCTGCTCGTCCACTGTATTATCGTTAATCATTTCTTTAATTTTTTGAGTAATTTTTTCTTTATAAGCGGTTACTGTTTCGGGTGAACGGGTTTCAACAAACTCCACTTTAGATAAAATGTTTTCGGTACGGCTTGTTACATCCTTTAAAAGTCGCTCACCTTCAACCGAACGCATTGCAATAAAGTTTTCAACTGCTTCTTCCAAAACGGGCATTATTGCTGCTTCAATAACTTCATCTTCTACAGCAATACGCCTTACCTTAAACATTTCGCCGTTTGAAGCCAAGGTTGAAACCTTTAAATCGTTTTTAATTTTATATTGTTTTGAAAGCTCAGAAAGTGCTTTTATATAAGCATCTGCATATTCACGGTTAATTTCAACCACTGTTGAATTTTGGTTAAGGTCATCAATTAAAACTGAAACTTCAACCTTACCGCGTGAAATTTTTTGGCTTAAAAAGTTTTTAATTTTTTCTTCCAAAAAATTGTAAGAACGCGGTATTCTAAGTGAAAATTCAAAATACCTGTGATTTACCGATTTAATTTCAACAGTAACATCAAAACCATTTATTTGGTTTTTTGCCCTGCCAAAGCCGGTCATACTTCTTACCATTTAAAATCACCCTTTGCAATTAAAAGTAAACATTACAAAAACGATACTATCCCATAATATTCATATTATTTTACCAAATTAAATGCCTTAAAGTCAATGTTTTGACCATTATTGTAACACTTTTTTAACCTTTTAATATTAATATAATATATATTACATTAATGGGCCCAAAATTTATGGTTAAAAATCAAATTTTAGTATTGACAAAATCATAAAATATGTTATAATAATTTTTGCTTATTTGGAGTATTAGCTCAGTTGGTTAGAGCA
>JAZKYB010000082.1:0-4139 GCA_045611905.1 Acutalibacteraceae bacterium
GCACTCGCAAATAATAAGACCTTGGGGTTTGAAGATGTCTATAAGCGAATGTTTGATAACATATTCAATCCCATATTAGATAGGTTTCATTATCCGCAGAGCGATAGACCATATGTGATGATGTACTATCTAAACGGTATCAATGCAATCGTTAGTGAGTGGTTGAAAAAAGGGTGTGATAAATCTATTGAGGAATTATCAAAAATCGTAGTAACTTGTGTGTTTGGTTTGAACCGTGAATGACAAATTCCAATATGTCGAACAGATAAGAGCAGGTGGATTTTCCATCTGCTCTTTATTTTATCTGCAAGTTTTTTTATCAAAATTCGGGTTGAATGCGTAGAAGTTTTTACTATTAAGTCTATCAGTAGTTAAGCGCAACGCTTCACCAAAACGTTGATAATGGGTAATTTCGCGCTGACGAAGGAATTTAAGTGGCTCTAAAATATCGGGGTCATCAATTAAGCGTATAAGGTTATCATAGGTTACCCTTGCTTTTTGCTCGGCCGCTAAATCTTCGTGTAAATCTGCTAAAACATCACCCTTAGACTGAATATATTCAGCACGCCAAGGGAGTCCTGCAGCAGCTTGCGGATACACACCGGCAGTATGGTCTACAAAATATTTATCAAATCCGCTTTTAACAATTTCTTCGGGTGTTAAATCGCGGGTCAATTGATGCACCATTGCAGAAACCATTTCAAGATGGGCAAGTTCTTCCGTGCCAACATCGGTTAAAATTCCTTTAACTTCGTCAAAAGGTTGACCATACCGTTGGCTTAAATAACGCATTGATGCACCAAGTTCACCATCGGGGCCGCCATATTGCGAAATTATGATTTGTGCATATTTTGGGTTTTTATTTTTAATGTTTACAGGGTATTGTAATTTCTTTTCATATTTCCACATATTGCTTAATCCTCCTTATATTCCCAAGGCCATTTGCCTTTAAGCCATTCCCAGCAACCTTCAGCGGGAACATCGGCAGTTGTTGCAATATAATTACCGAATTGCTGTTCATATTCTTTAATACATTCGGCACGTTTGTTGCGATATTCTTTTAAAAGTGCCATTGCTTTGTTGCTCGTGGGGTGAGTATCTAAAAACAAAACAAGTTCGTGTATTGCAAAATCAAGTGCGTGTATTTTCTTAATTAATTCACTTTTTATTTTCATCAAATTTTACCCCCAAAAAATGGTTTGGTTATATTTGGAAAAAGTGAGCCGTTTGAAAATGCTTCTGTTTCATTATAAACATAATCAAGCGGTTGCATATTAACAAAGGCCATAGTTAAAACATTGCTAACATCACTTTTAGGTGTGTCAACACAAAAATCAGTATTAAAGCAATTTTCAACAACGCCATCAGACATTTGTCTTTGTGGGGCGGCGCGGTTGTAAAATTCGCTTATATCAAACATTTTTCTATCCATTTTTAATCTCCTTTAAGACATTATTTGCTTGTCCTTTAACATTATATTTTAAAATTTTGGTTTGGTTACAAATTTTACCAAAAATTTATTGATAAATAATAAAATTTATATTGTAAATACTTGATTTTTATTGTATAATAACTGTAATTAGGTGGAAAATTTTATTTATCTAAAAAATGTTTTTTGGCTTAGAGGGAGGTGCCTAAAAAATGTTTGAATCTTTTGTTGCAAAAGCTAATTTTGTTGGCAGTGGTAA
The DNA here is from genome assembly GCA_045611905.1 of Acutalibacteraceae bacterium. Taxonomy (GTDB): domain Bacteria; phylum Bacillota; class Clostridia; order Oscillospirales; family Acutalibacteraceae; genus UBA737. Next base: position 1,689 of record JAZKYB010000082.1, read on the forward strand.
TGAAATTCCATATACCGTTTTGCTTGGTATTGGTGCGGTTTTTGCCGGTCTTATTTGCATTGTAATATTGTGCAAAATAATCGGTCTTTTTTGCAAAACCAAAAAACCTGCCACTAACACTGCCCCTGCAGTTACTGCTTCTAAACCACAGGTTATCGAAAACCGACAGGAAATTATTGCCGCCGTTTCGGCCGCAATTGCTGAAGAACTTGGAACCGATGTTTCAGCAATAAGAATTTTATCATTTAAAAAATTATAATTTAAAGAAAAGGTGTAAATAATTATGAAAAAATATAATGTTACTGTAAATGGTACAACTTATGAAATAACTTTAGAGGTTGTTGATGCTGCTGATGTTAAAGCAACACCCGCACCTGTTGCAGCTCCGGCAGCTCCAGTTACTGCTCCCACAGCTAACGGCGGTGAAACCGTAAACAGCCCAATGCCCGGCACAATTCTTTCTGTAAATGTTCAAAACGGCGCTGTTGTTAAAAAAGGTGATGTTTTAATGGTATTAGAAGCCATGAAAATGGAAAACGAAATTATGTCACCTTGCGATGGCACAGTTTCTGCTGTAAATGTAAATGCCGGTCAATCTGTTGAAACCGGTGCCGTTCTTTGCGTAATCGCTTAATTATCCGTTTAAGGAGAAAAGAAAATGACAGACGCAATTTTAGAATTTTTAAAGCAAACCGGCTTTTATTTAATTGGCGGCGGCTTTTTAACCGAAGGTTGGAAATACGCCGTAATGATTACAATTTCACTTGTGCTTTTATACCTTGCAATCAAAAAACAATTTGAACCATTGCTTTTAATTGGTATTGCTTTTGGTATGCTTCTCACTAACCTTCCGGGTGCAGGTCTTTATAATGAAGCACTTTGGTCGGAATTTATGACAGAAGGCAGCAATTACTATCACGATTATGGTTATGTCCTTGCCAATGGCGGCCTTTTAGACTTCCTTTATATTGGTGTTAAAACCTGTATTTACCCCTGCCTTATCTTTATTGGTATAGGCGCTATGACCGACTTTGGCCCCCTTATTTCAAATCCAAAATCTCTTCTTTTAGGCGCTGCTGCACAGGTTGGTATTTTTGCAACCTTCGTTGGTGCAAAATATATGGGCTTTAACGGTTTGGAATCTGCTTCAATTGGTATTATTGGCGGTGCTGACGGCCCAACTGCTATTTTTGTAACTTCAAAATTAGCACCACACATTTTAGGCCCAATTGCCGTTGCTGCATATAGCTATATGGCACTTGTTCCTGTAATTCAGCCCCCTATTATGAAACTTCTTACCACCAAGAAGGAACGCCAAATTTCCATGAAGCCCCTTCGTGAAGTTTCAAAAACCGAAAAGATTTTATTCCCAATAATTATTACAATCTTCGTTGCATTGCTTGTTCCATCGGCTACTCCACTTGTTGGTTGCTTAATGCTTGGTAACCTTTGGAAAGAATGTGGTGTTGCTGAACGTCTTTGCAAAACCGCACAAAACGAACTTATGAATATCGTTACCATCTTCCTTGGTATTTCAGTTGGTGCTACTGCAACTGCAGGTACTTTCCTTAATACCCAAAGACAGCTTGTTAACATTGGTGGATACGAAATCAATATGCTTCGTCTTCCAACCGTTGAAATTATTGTTTTGGGTGTTGTTGCTTTTGGCGTTGCAACCGCTTGTGGTGTTCTTTTTGCTAAATTTATGAACTTGTTCACCAAAAACAAAATCAATCCACTTATTGGTTCAGCAGGTGTTTCCGCTGTTCCAATGGCCGCTCGTGTTTCACAAATGGTTGGCCAAAAGGCAAATCCTTCAAACTTCTTGCTTATGCATGCTATGGGCCCGAATGTTGCAGGTGTTATTGGTTCAGCAATTGCTGCCGGCGCCCTTATTGCAATATTTGGTTAAGCTAAAGGAGAATTTAAATGAACAAAAAACTATTTATTACCGATACTATTTTGCGTGACGCACATCAATCACAAGCCGCCACCAGAATGAAAATCGAAGATATGATTCCCGCTTTAGAGCGCCTTGACCAAATTGGTTATTGGTCTCTTGAATGTTGGGGTGGCGCTACATTTGATGTTTGTATGCGCTATTTAAACGAAGACCCATGGGAACGCCTTCGCACACTTAAAAAATATTTACCAAACACCAAACTTCAAATGCTTTTACGTGGCCAAAACATTTTAGGTTATAAGCATTATGCTGACGATGTTGTTGATTCTTTTGTTGGAAAATCAATTGAAAACGGCATCGAAGTTATTCGTATTTTTGATGCACTTAACGATACCCGCAACCTTGAACAAGCAATTAAGAGTTGCAAAAAATACGGCGGTATTTGCGAACCTGCCTTAAGTTATACCGAAAGCCCCGTTCACAACGAAGAATACTTTGTTGAACTCGCTAAAAAGCTTGAAAAAATGGGCGCAGATACAATTTGTATC
>JAZKYB010000083.1:0-5188 GCA_045611905.1 Acutalibacteraceae bacterium
TTTGCTTTTTCAAACGCTTCTTTAGACATTGGAAAATGTATGTTTTCAATAGCAAATCTTAAATCGCAAAGGTTGTTTCTTTCAATTATAATTTTCGGCAAAGTTTCAACAATTTCTACTGATTTTACCGCCGTTTTAATAAGGCGCGACAATTGCAAAGACGACATATCACGGCTTGCGGGATAAATAGGTTCAATCACATTATAATCGCTTGGCTTTATAATGGGTGAATTCATTTGTCGTGTTATAAAACTACCTTCAAACTTGCCATAAAATAAATATTCGCTGCCAAACTTTAACCTTTCGGCCAAGAATTTTTGGTTGAAAAGACTTACAAAAAACTTGCCGCTTTCATCTTCGGCCACAAATTTATAAATTACCACCTTACTTTTGGTGTTATATTCTTCAATTGGGGTAATAATTTTTGCCCTTACACAAACATTTTCGTGAAAAGGTGCCGAATTTGCGGATGTCACCTTTGTCCAGTCAAGATATTTTCTTGGAAAAAAACGCAAAAGGGCACCGACGGTGTCGATGCCCTTTGTTCTTAAAATTTCAGCCCTTTTAGCACCAACACCCTTTAAATATTGAATATCAGTGAAAGCTGTCATAATAAAATCTCCTATTCTACTGAAAGGATGTAGTAATAAATCGGTTGTCCGCCGTTAATCATTGTGATTTCAGCTTTTGAACCAAATTTTTCTTGAATTTTAGCTTCAATTTCAGCTGCTTGGCTCTCGGTTACATCACTGCCGTAAATAACGGTAATGAATTCGCTGTCGGGCTTTAACATCTTTTTAAGAAGCTTTAAAACAGTTTTTTCAAGGTCGGTGTCAACAAATGCAACCTTACCACCAAGAAGCGCCATAAGTTCGCCTTGTTTAATCTTAAAACCGTCAAAATCAGCGTCACGAGCAGCAAAGGTTACTTGACCTGTTGTAATGCGTTCAATTGCCTTTTGCATTTCAATAGCATTTTGATTATCGTCAGCATCGGGGTCAAAAGCAAGCATTGCGCCAATACCTTGCGGAATTGTTCTTGTATGAATAACAATAACCTTGCGGGTACTAATTGGAATTGCTTGTTCGGCCGCCATAATAATGTTTTTATTATTTGGTAGCACAAAAACAGTTTCAGCAGGGGTAGATTCAATCGCTTTTAAGATATCATCAGTGCTGGGGTTCATTGTTTGACCGCCAGAAACGATGGTGTCAACGCCTAAATCCTTAAATAATTCAGCCAAACCGTCACCTGCGCAAACCGAAACAAAACCAAATTGCTTTGTAGGTTCTACCGGGGTAAAGGTTTCGGTGCGGTCAGCACTCTTAGCAGGTTTTTTCTTTGCAATTTGTGCGTCGTGCTTTGCTTTTTCGTGTTGGTCGCGCATGTTTTCAATCTTTAAATGAACAAGCGAACCAAATGTTAAAGCGTTTTCAATTGCATTGCCGGGATGGTCGGTATGAACATGAACCTTAATGATTTCTTCATCATCAACCACAACAACACAGTCACCTATTGTTTCAAGGTAAGTGCGAAGTTCTTGTGGTTCTTTTTCACATTCTTCTGCCCTGTTTACAATAAATTCGGTACAATAAGTAAAGGTGATTTCACCTTCAAATTCACCTGCAGCATTGCGTGATGATTCTTCTTCATCATCTTCAACATCGGCAGCAGCAGTAGAATTAGATTTAATAATACTTCCGTCCTTAAATACCGAAAGCATACCTTCTAAAATAAGAACAAAGCCCTGACCGCCTGCGTCAACAACGCCTGCCTTTTTAAGTGCAGGTAATAATTCGGGTGTTTCGGCCAAAGCAACCTTTGCACCTTCAATGGCATCTTCAAAAACTGAAATTTCATCCTTGCCTTCAGCATATGCCTTATCAGCATATTCACTTGCAATGCGAGCAACGGTTAAAATTGTGCCTTCGGTAGGTTTCATAACTGCCTTATAAGCAGCTTCTACGCCCATTGCAAAAGCATCTTTAAAGTTTTCGGCAGAAACGGTTTCGGCACTGCCAATACCCTTTGCAAAGCCACGGAATAAAAGCGATGTAATAACGCCCGAATTTCCTCGTGCGCCACGAAGTAAAGCAGAAGCATTAACGCTTGCAACCTTGCCTGCAGTTTCACCGCTTAATTTTTCAAGCTCGCGAACAGCATTACCAATTGTCATTGACATATTTGTGCCGGTATCACCATCAGGAACCGGAAAAACATTTAAATCATCAACTGCTTTGCGATGGTTGCTTAAATTATTGGCAGCCGAAATTATCGCATCACGCAGTATATCACCGGTAATCAAAATTTCATACACTCCTTTTTTCAAAAAACGGTTATTCCTTAATGCCGTCAATCTTAACAGTTACCTTCTTTACATCAAGGCCTGTGTTATCCATTACAATATGCTTTACCTTTTCGGTAATGCTTACTGCAATAGCGTTTATATTTATACCATAAGTAACAACAATATGAATTTCAACAGAAAGGCCTTCGCCGTTAGCGGTTACTTTAATGCCCTTGTCAACCAAATCAGATTTTGAAAGGCGATTGTAAATTTTTTGCTTGCCCTTTGTGGGTACCATGCCAACCACGCCAAAGCAGGATGTAACCTCGTGACCGATAAGCTTTGCGAGGTATTCCTCACTGATTTCAATCTTGCCAAGTCTTGTGTCGTAAGCAATCATAATTTAATGCCTCCTATTTATTTAATGTTAAGAAAAATATCATTTTGAGATGCGCTACCCATATTTATGCTGTCCTTTGAGAAAAGCACGCCCAAACGATAGCAAACGGGAATTATGGGCATTTCGGTTTGCAATATCGAAACAACATCCGTAATTTCGGCATTGCCTTTATAAAACGAATTTATAATATCCGCCGAACTTGAAAGCTTTGGTGCAGTATCTTCACCATCTTTTTCATCAGTTTTTGTTGTGGCTTTCATACCAAATGCAGCAGACCCACCCGCAACAATAAGTGGTGAAAGGTCCATATTTTCGGTAATTCTAACCTCGCCAATATAAAGCTGAAAATTGCCATTTTGAAGTCGGTTTTTATATTCGTTAAAAGAAACCTCTAAAACGGTAAGTTTAATGCCATAAGCATTTAACTGATTAGCAACCATTTTAGCAGTATTCACACGCTCACGATTTTCTTTGTTAACCATTAAGCTAAACCTTAATGACTTGCCACCGTTACGGCGAACACCTTCGCTATCTAAACTATTATATCCTATTTCTTCTAAATTCTCAATAGTTATTTGCGAATTTGCAGAAGTTTGTATATTTTGAACGGATTTTGTGACATCCCAAACAGGTGTAAAAAAGCCATTTGCTGCAATAGCGTTATTATAAAATGCATCAGAACAAATCTCTTCACGGTTAATTCCGCTTGAAATTGCTTGTCGAAGTTCGGCCAAAGCCAATGCACCGTATGAATTGTTAACCCCAATATAAACCAAATTATTAAGGTTTATATCGGTTTTTTTACCGCTCATACGAATTATTTCACCGTCTGAAATATCATTAAAATAAATATCAGTAGCGCCAATTTCAACATAATGCGCGACAGATTCACGGTCAGGTGCGTTTATAAGCTTTATTTTTTCAATGTTTCCGCTACCGCCATAATATTTTGTGTTTTGCACAAGCTCTGTTTTGTCGGCATTAAATACATACTTGCCACAACCAATTGGCACCTGTTTTACGCTATCTTCATCAACAATTTTATCACTGCCCGACTTAAAAATCGGAAAATCTAAAAGATTTTTAAAATAAGGGTCGGTCTTGGTTAATTCAAAAATTACCGTGTCTTTATCAGCTGCGCTAACGGTTTTAACTTCGTAAAGCTTTGATTTATAAATACTGCTTGAAGCAAGCGCCGCCTTGCAAGAATAAACCACATCGTCTGCAGTTAAAGGGCTGCCGTCCGAAAAATTTACATTTTTAATATTTACGGTGCAAACATTACCCTCAACCTTAACGTTCTTTGCCAAGGCCAAAATCACATTAAATTCGTTATCGACACGCACAAGCGGTTCAAAAATAAGCCTTGCTATTTCACGGTTTTGGTCGGTTATTGATTCATAAGGGTTGAACGAATCCGACAAAGAATAAAGCAAAGTTATGCTTTCCTTTTTGCCTGACGCAGTATTACTGCCCTTATCGTTTGACTGATGGCTATTATCCCCATTGGCACAGCCAACAAGCGAAAATATCACCACCGCCGCCATTATAACTGCTAAAAATTTTTTCATCATATCAATATTCTTTCTATATTAACGGTTTTACCTGTTTTAATATCAATTTCAAAAATGCAACCACTTAATGAACAAGCGCCATTTGCAAGTTCAAATTTTGCCATATCGTTAGATTTTAAGCGGTTAATAATAATTTCCTTTTTAACTCCTAAAACCGAATCAATGGGGCCGGTCATACCAAGGTCGGTAATATACCCCGTACCTTTTTGCAAAATTTGTTCATCGGCCGTTTGCACATGGGTGTGTGTACCAAAAACTGCCGAAACCTTGCCATCAAGATAAAGCCCCAAAGCACGTTTTTCGCTTGTGGCTTCGGCGTGAAAATCAACCATAATAACCTTTGCGCCATCTGATTTTGCTTTTTCGATAAGTTCATCTGCCGATGTAAAAGGACAAGAAGGGTCGTTTTTTTCAAGGTAAATTTTACCACTTAAATTTATAACTGCAATACCAAAGCTTCCGCAGTCAATAAAAGCATAACCCTTACCATATTTTGCATCGCCAAAATTGTGCGGGCGCAAAATATTTTGCTTTTCTTCTAAATAATCAAAAACTTCCTGACGGCGAAACGAATGATTGCCACCCGTCAACACATCGGCACCCGCATCCAAAAGCGAATTTGCGCTAAAAGGGGTCATACCGTTGCCATCGGCCGAATTTTCACCGTTTATTATTACAAAATCGATATTTTTTTCACGTTTTAATGTGGGCAAAACCTTGCGAACATAGTCACAACCAATGCTGCCGCAAACATCCCCCACAGCCAAAATTTTCATACATTTCACCAAGTATACATATTTATTTTATTATATCATAATTCATAAAAAATTACAACAAAAAAACACCCAACCCGAAGGTTAGGTGTTTTATAAACTTTTTAAAATCTAAAATTAGATTTCAGCGAAGTACTTAATGGTGCGAACCATT
>JAZKYB010000084.1:0-3902 GCA_045611905.1 Acutalibacteraceae bacterium
AAAGAAAATTTGCATTTTGAATCAAAAGCGGTGCACGGCGCACTGGGTACAGAGCCCATCACAGGCGCTGTTAGTATGCCGATTTTCCAGTCGGTAACATTTCGCCATCCCGAACTTGGTAATTCCACCGGCTTTGATTACAGCCGTCTTGAAAACCCCACAAGGCAAGAACTTGAACGCACCATGGCTATTTTAGAGGGTGGCATTAAAGGTTTTGCTTTTTCAAGCGGACAAGCTGCTAATATGTCGGTATTTTCGCTTTTAAATGTTGGCGACCATATTATTATGTCGGATGATATTTATGGCGGCACACACCGTATCGTTAATGATATTTTCGGTAAATACGGTATTGAACACACAAGCGTTGATTTGGGCGATTTGGATGCTGTTAAAGCCGCAATAAAGCCAAACACCAAAATGATTTTTATTGAAACACCAACAAATCCTGTTATGAAGGTTGCCGATATTGCAGAACTTTCAAAAATTGCAAAGTCAATTGGCGCTTTAACTGTTGTTGATAACACATTTTTAACCCCATATTTCCAAAAACCATTAAAACTTGGTGCAGATATCGTTACCCATTCTTCAACCAAATATCTTGGCGGTCATAATGACACTATTTCGGGCATTGTGGTTGTTAAAGATAATGAAGAACTTGTTAATAAAATCCGTGTTCATATGAAGTCGCACGGCAGTCAGTTGGCCCCTATGGATAGTTGGCTTTTACTTCGTGGTATTAAAACCCTTCATCTTAGAATGGACCGCCACAACGAAAATGCTTACAAGGTGGCACATTGGCTTCGCACACAAGACAAGGTTAAAAAGGTTTATTATGTTGGTTTCGAGGATCACCGTGATTACGCCGTTACCAAAAAACAAACCACCGGTTTTGGCGGTATGATTTCTTTCACTGTTGACAGTTTTGAAACCGTAAAGAAAATTTTAAAAAATGTTGATATGGTTATGTTTGCCGAAAGTCTTGGCGGTACAGAAACCCTTATCACATACCCAACAACCCAAACACATGAAGACACACCAAAGCACTTAAAGGAAGAACTTGGCATTAGTGATTGCTTCTTGCGTTTATCTGTTGGTATTGAAAATGTCGAAGATATTATTGCCGATTTAGACCGTGCAATGAATTCATAGGTGATAAAATGAAATTTACAAAGATGCAGGCATTTGGAAATGACTATGTTTATATCGATGCCATACATCAGTGTCTTCCCAATTTGCCGGAGCTTGCAAGGTTTGTAAGCAACCGGCATTTTGCTATTGGCTCTGACGGTATGGTGCTTATTTGTTCGTCTGATGTGGCTGATTTTAAAATGCGAATGTTTAACCCCGACGGTAGCGAAGGCGAAATGTGTGGTAATGCGCTTAGGTCATTAAGTAAATATGTTTATGACCACGGCCTTACTGACAAAACAAACCTTGTTATCGAAACCCTTGGTGGCTTGCAAAAGGTAGAACTCACGATTTCTAATCGTGCGCCAATGGACTGTGAAAAAAATATGCCTTATCAAAATCGTGGGTTTGTTTCAAACATAAGGGCAAATATCGGTGCGCCACGACTTGACACTTCGGTTATCCCTGTTAACACCAATTTAAAGGAATTTATTGAACAACCCGTAAAGGTGCTTGATAAAACTTTTTATATTACGGCGGTTTCATGGGGTAACCCACACGTTGCAATGTTTGTTGACAATGTTGACGATTTGGATGTCGAGAAATATGGTCGTGAAATTGAAAATATGACCGAACTTTTTGTTAATAAAACCAATGTCACCTTTGCCCAGGTTGTAAATCGCAATTACATAAAAATGCGTGAATGGGAACGTGGTGCCGGTGAAACCATTGGTTGTGGCACGGGTTGTTGCACTGCTGTTGTGGCAGGTGTTTTGACCGATAGATGTGACCGCAAGGTGACGGTTGAACAAATTGGCGGCCCGTTAGACATTAATTGGGATGAAAAAACAAATACAATGTTTATGACAGGCCCAAGCCACAATGTTTTTGAAGGCGAAATTGATGTAAGCCATTTAGGAGAATAGTATGCTTCTTTCACAGCTTTTAAAAGAAATTGAATATGAAGTTTTACAGGGCGACATAAATTGTGAAATAACCGACCTTGTTTATGATTCACGCAAAATTACTGAAAAAAGTGTTTTTGTGTGCTTGGTTGGTGCAAATGTTGACGGTCACACCTTTGTAAACCAAGCGGCTTTAAAGGGTGCGGCTGCCGTTATTGTTGAAAAAGCAGTTAGCGGTATGCCCGAAAAGATGGCGGTTATTAAGGTTAAAAATACACGCCGTGCACTTGCATTAATGTCGGCCGCATATTTTGGTTACCCCGCAAAAGAACTTACAACTATTGGTCTTACGGGCACCAAGGGTAAAACCACCACAACATTTATGGTTAAAAGCGTGCTCGAATCGGCGGGATATAAAACAGGGCTAATTGGCACAACGGGTATTTTAATTGGTGATGAAAGCTTGCCCGCCAAAAATACCACCCCCGAAAGTTATGAAATTCATAAATTGTTTCGCCAAATGGTTGAAAGCGGTTGCAAATATGTTGTTATGGAAGTTTCGTCACAGGGTTTAAAATACGACCGTGTGGCAGGTATAAATTTTGATATTGGTGTGTTCACCAACTTTTCGCCCGACCATATCGGCCCTAACGAACACACCGATATGGACGATTATGCCGCTTCAAAAGGTATTTTGTTTAGAAATTGTAAAACCGCAGTTGCTAACATTGATGATGAAAGTTTTGAAACTATTTTAAAGGGTCACACCTGCAAGGTTAACACCTATGCCATAAATAACAATGCTGACTTAAAGGCGCAAAATATTGAATTTATTAAAGAAAACGGCCGCCTTGGCATGAAATTTAAAACTTCGGGTGCTGTGAATTATGATTTCACTGTTTACACACCGGGTATGTTTTCGGTTTATAATTCGCTTGTAACAATTTTTATTTGCAACCTTTTGGGTATTGAAAACAATGCCATTGCAAAGGGTTTGGAAAGTGTTAAGGTGCGTGGCAGGGTTGAATTGGTACCTTGCTCGCCCGATTTTTCGGTTATTATTGACTATGCCCACAATGAAGTTAGCACAAAAAGTGTTATGAACACTTTGGCCGAATATAAGCCAAACCGCATGATTTGTGTTTACGGTGGTGGCGGCAATCGTTCTAAGCTTCGCCGTTATGATATGGGTGAGGTTACGGGTGCAATGGCTGATCTTTGTATTTTGACTTGTGACAACCCGCGTGATGAAGAAATTAAAGACATTAACAATGACATAAAAATTGGTCTTGCAAGGTCAAATGGCAAGTATATTGAAATTGAAGACCGCAAAGAAGCAATTAAATATGCCATTCAAAATGCGCAAAAGGGCGACTTTATAGTCTTGCTTGGCAAAGGGCACGAAACATATCAAGAAATCAAAGGTGTTAAGTACCACTTTGATGAGCGTGAGGCAGTTGCCGAAATCAGAAAAGAACTTGGGTTTGTTTAAAATTAAGCGACGGTAAAATCCGTCGCTTTTATTTTTGCAAACTAAAATTTACTTTAAATTATGGAAAAATTAAAATTTTTTGGTTATAATAATAAAAAATAAGTGTTTTCGCAACTGTTGGTTGCAAAAAAATTCAAATTGCACTTGCTTGTAAGGTTTAAAGTCATTTGATATTATGAATATGCAAACCAATTTTAGCGTATAAAAATATATAAGAGGTATTTGATATGACTATTGGACAAAAAATAACCGAACTTCGTATTCAAAAGGGTATAACACAAGAAGAATTGGCTGAAAGATTAGATGTTTCACGCCAATCAATTTCTAAGTGGGAAATTGACAGCGCACTTCCGCAGGTTGATAAAATTTTATCACTT
>JAZKYB010000085.1:0-3953 GCA_045611905.1 Acutalibacteraceae bacterium
AAAAACAATGTCAGCCACAACAACATTTACTTTTGTAACAGCGGTGTTTGTCATGGTTTGAATTTTTTCTTTAACGTTTTGTTGCACTTTTTCAGCAACATCTTTAACCTTGGCTTCTTTTTTAACGGTTATATAAATGCCAATTTCAAGAGCACCGTTAACACTTTCAATTTTAATGCCTTGAAGTGGGCTTTTTGCTTTAACAGCATCCTTAAGGTCATAATTCTTTTTAGCAATAGCAGCAACACCGTCAACCTCAAGTGTTGCGATTTCAGCCATCTTTCTTAAAACTTCGGTATTTATTGAAAGTTTAGTTGCATTATCTGCCATTTGTGTAACCTCCGTATAAAACTTCTTGTAAGACATATTGGCAATAAACATATTACCCTTATACCTATTATAACACAAATTTTTCATAACACAACAGAATTTTTATTTTATTGGAATAATTTTAATTTTAGAAAGTGGAATTTCGGTTTGACTTGTCACAATATCTTGAATTTGCATTGTGTTTGCCGTTGTAAGACCATCTGACTTTACAATAATGTTTATTTCATTGTCGCCAATAATGGCAAGCGCCTCTGTAAAGCCCTTTGCTTTAAGCAAGTTTTCAATATTTACTTCATTAGTGGTGTTTTTGGTGATTTTTTGCAGCTTTTCAAGGGTTGCCTTTTTATCCGTTTCAGAAATTTTGCTGTCCTTCAAAATTTCTTCAACCTCTTCCAATGCATCTTCTCTTACTTCTTTGCGTTCGTTTTTTGCGGTGGCGAAATAGTCTTCGGGTTTTGTGGCAGTTTCGGTGGCATTGCTTTCGGTTTCATTATCAACATAGGTTGATTCACCTAAATATTTTGTGCTTGTTGGTAAATATTTGGTGTTAAGCCAAATTGCAGCGGCAAGTGCTAACACCATCACCCCGACAACTATTTGTCCTTTACCCAAAACCTTACCTTTTTTCATATCAGTTTCCTCCTGCGATAAATACTCGTTTGCTTGTTATATTCAAAGCCGATGTAACGGCGTTTTGAATTTTTTCGTTTATTGCGGCGTTGTCGCCGCCTTGACACACAATAGCAACGCCACGAATTTCGGGCATTTGCTTAGAAATTAAAATTGCGGTTTCACTGCCGTCGGCATTTTTAACGGTTATGTATTCTTGCTTTTGTTCGGTTTTTTGTTCGTCACGGTTTTGTTCGTTTTTTTCTTCGCTTAAAGATTCGGTAATTTCGGCATAATTATAATTTACGCTGCTTTCAAGGGTGATTACCACGGTGACTTTCCGGCTGCCTGTAATGCCTTTAACAAGTTTTTTAATATCTTTTTCAAGTGCTGCCTTATAATCTTCAACCGAAAAATTTTCGGCTTGTGTTGGTGTTTTTTCGTTGTCGTTGCCAATGCTTGATAAAAAAATCAAACCAATACCAATTAGCCCAATAATTATTAACGACTTCGGGTTTTTAAAAATTTTAAAATATTTTTTAAAGACATCATTCATTTATAATTTCAACCTCTACTGTTTTTGCCAAATCGCCAAGAGCATTTAGAATGTTTTCTTTATTTTCGTTTGAAAATATCATAACCTTACTAATAATTATGCTGTCATCCTGCAATTTATTAGTACAAACCGTAATTTTGGCAAATTTTATGTTCGCTGCTTTTAAACATTCGCCCCACACATATTCGGCCGACTGAATTTTAAGCTTGTCAGCGTTTGAAGTTGTGTTTTGGGGTTGGCTTGCTGAAAGGTCAAAATCGGGGTTAATTTTGCTTACGCTTGATATAATAATCACGGTGAAAACAAGGCATAAAATATATTTAATGGGTTTTGACATTTTGCCATTTGGGCAAACAATAAATATTGCACCAATAAAAATTGCCGAAACACAAAAAGACATAAAAAACGAAGTTAAATAGTTCATACTGTCTTACCGCCCAAAATTACAACTGTAAGTGAAATGGTAAACATAGCAAAGCTTAAAAGCACAATTCCCACAAGCACACTTAAAACCGAATCAACACTTTTTAAAAGGTTAGATATTTTAGAAAGTGAAAATATATCGCTAAAAAAGGCAAGCCCCCAAAGACAAGCCCGCCAAAGCAAAAGTTCAATTATAAGTGGCAAAAAGGTTAAACCGCAAATTAAAACTGCCCAAATTCCCACAGAAGATTTTAAAAGATTAAGTGAAGCCGTAACGGTGGTAAGCGCTTCGGATAAAACGCCGCCCGCAACGGGAATGGTAGAGCCAATAATAAATTTTGCGGTTTTAACCGAAAGTGTGTCGGCTGATGAATTTACGGCGGTTTGAATGCCCAAAATTCCGATAAACAGGGTGGAAATAAACCCCATAACCCAAAGCGAGATTTTTTTAATGGTGTTTGCTAAATTGGTGGTTTGAAGTAAGGGCGACACGGAAGAAGCAATGCTTAATGAAAGGTGACCACTCATTAAAGGTATTACGGCATAGTTTGCAATATATGTTATAAAATTGGCCGCCAAAAGCAAAACACCACTTGCAGATGCCGATGTAAGCGGTTTGCCGGATGCCGCAAGTATTGCCGCGAAAATGGGTATAAATGCCGTCATAAAATATGAACATCCTTTTAAAACTTCAACCGATGATGTAATGACTGAATAAATTGGGTTTAAAAGTGCCAAGGCAACCGCCAAAAGCGTTACATATATAACGGTGATTTGTGCGTCGGTTGAAAGCGAGTTTTCCATAACAGAAGCCAAAAAAATTAATGCTAAAATTATACCAAACGCTTTTAAAGGGGCCAATGCTCCGCCTTTTATAAAGTTTAAAATATGTAAAAAAGCATTTTCGGTTGTTAAAGTGTTAACCCAATTGCTATCGCTAAAATCAACTGAAAATTCGTTTAAATATTCCTGTGTTTTATCTGGCACATAATCATAAAGCTTTTCAGCGCCGCTAATTTCAAATTGGTCTTTATAAATGTCAGTTTCTTCGGCAGATGCGGTTATTACAAAAAAAGAAAATATTATAACTAACAAAATTATTCGTTTAATCATTTTATAAACTCCAATGCCATATCGCATACGCTTATTAAAAGCGGCACCGATAAAACAAAAATGGCACATTTGCCGGCAGTTTCGCACAGGGTGGAAAGTGAAGTTTGTCCCGCATCCTTGCAAATATCGGCGGCAAAGCTTGTTACATAACCAATGCCAACTGCTTTAAGGGCAACCTTAAAATATTTAATTTCTACCCCCGCGGATATGATTTTGTCGGCAATGGTATTAAACGGGGAAATCAGTGATTTTAAAATGAAAATCAGCACTAAGACGGCGGTTAAAATTGCAATTAAAATTGAATATTCGCTTTTATACGGTCTTAAAACCACACAAAGAACGGTGCTGATTATACAAATAATAATTATTTTAAAAATATCCATTTTAAAGCCCAAATAAATCTTTTACGGTTGTAAAAAGGTCGGCCACGGCATTCACAACCATTAAAAGCACAACCACAAGACCTGCAAGGGTGGTAAGCATGGCCTGTTCTTCGCGGCCCGACCGAATGAGAACTTGGTTTAAAACTGTAACAATAATGCCGATAGCGGCAATTTTAAATATAAAATCTACATCCATAAAAATCACCTATAAAAGAAAAATGCAAACAAATATGCCACACAAAAAGCCAAGGCATTTATAAAGTTTTTGTTGCTCTTCAAAACCTTTTTCGGCATTTAAAATTTTGTTTTCGAAAAGTGAAATATAACTTTCGCACCGTTTAAGTTCGGTTTCGGTGTCACTGAGACCAAAGTTTTGAGAAAATTCATTCCACAGCGAAAGGTCTTCGCCTTTTAAAAGGTTTGGAGCTTCGCCAAAGCAAAGTGTTAAAAGTTGGCTTTTGTTGCCGCTATGCAAACGAAGCCGTTCTTTAAGTTCAAAAAAACCTTTTTTAATTTGTCTAAGGTTATTAAGCTGTGTT
>JAZKYB010000086.1:0-4619 GCA_045611905.1 Acutalibacteraceae bacterium
CGCTGTGCAGGTTATAACAATGTAGATTTAAAAGCCGCACGCGGCAGAGTCACCGTTGTGCGTGTTCCCGCTTATTCACCATACGCCGTTGCCGAACACACAATGGCAATGATTTTGCTTTTAAACCGCAAACTTCACCGTGCATATATCCGCACACGCGACCACAACTTTTCGCTTGATGCTTTAACCGGTTTTGACCTTAAAAATAAAACTGTGGGTATTATCGGCACGGGTAAAATCGGTCAAGTTTTTGCCGATATTTGCAATGGTTTTGGAATGAATATTATTGGTTATGACCCTTATCAAAACAAAGACTTTTGCGGCAAATATGAAACACTTGAAAATTTGCTTAAACAGTCCGATATTATTTCTCTTCACTGCCCACTGACACACGATAACAAATATTTAATTAATGAAGAATCAATTTCAAAAATGAAAAAAGGCGCTTATGTGATTAACACCTCACGCGGAAAATTAGTTGATACAGGTGCACTGATTGCGGGGCTTAAAAGCGGACAGATTGGCGCTGCAGGACTTGATGTTTACGAAGAAGAAACAAACCTGTTTTTTGAAGATTTTTCGGATGAAATAATCCACGATGATACTTTAAGCAGTTTAATTTCAATGCCAAATGTAATTGTAACATCACACCAAGCTTTTTTAACCCGTGAAGCATTATCGGCCATTGCTGAAACCACCATAAAAAATTTGGCCGATTTTTTTGAAAACGGAAAAAGTGAAAACGAAATTTCGATTTAATCTTGTTTTTATTGACTTAAAATGATATAATTCCTTTGGTGATTTATTTGACAAAAGTTTATTTAGTTAGACATTGCGAAGCAATTGGCAATGTTATGCGTATTTTTCAAGGTATAACCGATTTAGATATAACCGAAATTGGCGAAAAGCAACTTAAATGCTTAGAAAAACGTTTCCTAAATATTAAGATTGATAAAATTTATTCAAGTCCGCTTATAAGGGCTTATAAAACAGCGTTGGCAATTAAAGGCGAAAAAAATATTGTTGTTGAAAAATTTGACGGCATTAAAGAACTTAACGGTGGCTTTGTTGAAGGCAAACCATTTATTGAAACCTTTGACGCTTATCCCGAAATGAAAGACGCTTGGTTTAACCACCCGCAAGATTTTGCACCAAAAGGTGGCGAACCCATGCGCCATGCTTATGAAAGAAGCGAAAATGCATTTTGGGAAATTGTTAAAAACAACAAAGGCAAAACAATCGCGCTTGCATCACACGGGGGTATTTTGCGCTGCATTTTATGCCGTTTTATGTTTAATGATATTAATCGGCTTATTGATGCTCCCCTTTTGGAAAACACCGCTGTATGTTATTTGGAAATTGACGATAATTTTAATGTTGATTTAAAATATTTTAATGATATTTCACATTTGCCAAAGGATTTAATTCCGCAAAGAAGTCGAATTACCGCATTTATGGGAAATGAGGTGCAAAAATGATTATAATGTCAGTAGATTTGGGTAAAGCACGCACAGGCATTGCCGTTTCGGATAAGGGCGAAAGCTTTGCTTTTCCAAAATGCGTTATAAATGAATATAATACCGAAAAGTTAATAACTAAAGTATGTGATAAAGCGAAAGAACTTTCGGCCGAACTCATTGTGGTTGGACTTCCCAAAAACATGGATGGCAGTCTTGGTTGGCGAGCCGAAGAATGCACTGAAATTGCACACAAAATTAAAGACACTTGCGGTTTAGATGTTGTCTTGTGGGACGAACGATGTACAACAGTTTCCGCACACACTGCACTCAATTTTACCGACACACGCGGCAAAAAACGAAAAGAAGTTGTTGATGCAGTTGCCGCAGTTATCATTTTAGAAGATTATTTAACATATAGAAAAAACAAGGGCTAATTTTTGGCCCTTGTTTTTTTGTTACAAATTTGTTACTTGAAAAAATTTGCAAACTGTATTACTATAATAGTACAGTGATTTGTGAGAGGTGATAAAATGAACTTCAATATTGACAAATCTTTGCCGATTTGTCCCCAAATTTGCGATTATATATCTTCGCTTATTGCTTCGGGTGAATTTCCCCCACACAGCAAACTGTTATCTGTGCGAGAGGTTGCAATTAAAGCAGGTGTCAACCCAAACACTGTGCAAAAATCTTTCGAACAATTGGAACAAAACGGATTAATTTATTCAATAAGAGGTTCCGGATGGTTTGTTGGTGATAATATCGAACTTGCCAAAAAACAAATTGACACCCTTGCAATAAAAAAAGCCAAAAGTTATTTTGAAGCTATGGCACAAATCGGATTCGACACCGAAATGGCAAAAAATTATATTAAGGAGTGGGACGAATGAGTGAATTGTTACACTGCCAAGACTTAACCAAAAAATATGGCGGTCATATGGCTCTTGAAAATTTAAATCTAACTGTTGAAAGCGGTAAGATTATTGGACTTTTGGGACCAAACGGGTCAGGTAAAACCACTTTTATAAAGCTTGTAAACGGTCTTTTAACACCCACTTGGGGTTCAATTTGGATTGATGGCAAAATCCCTGGTGTTGAAAGCAAAAAAATAGTTTCATATTTACCTGATAACAGCTTTTTAAATTCGTGGATGAAGGTTTCACAAATTGTTGACTTCTTTTGCGATTTTTACAGCGACTTCCGCAAAGAATTGGCTTATGAAATGTTTGAAAAATTAAACATTTCGCCCGACAAAAAGCTTAAAACCCTTTCAAAAGGTAATAAAGAAAAGGTTTGTCTTATTCTTATAATGAGCCGGAACGCAAAATTATATGTATTAGACGAGCCAATAGCAGCAGTTGACCCTGCCGCACGTGATTATGTAATTTCAACCATTATAAATAATTATAATCCCGATGCTTCGGTTATTATTTCCACACACCTTATTGCTGATATTGAACCCATTTTAGATGAAGCAATCTTTTTAAATCACGGCAGAGTTGTTTTACACAAATCGGTTGAAGATATCCGCACAGAGTACGGCAAAAGTGTCGACGAACTGTTCAGGGAGGAATTTAGATGGTAAGAAAACTATTTAAGCACGAGGCAATTTATTACGCCCGCACACTATTGATTTTTGGCGTGGTGTTATTTTCACTTGCGATTTCAACACGATTTATAATGTTTTTTGAATTTGATCATTGGATATATCGTTTTGTTCAAACCTCTTCTTATGTGTTGTTTGGTTTGGCTGCAATTGCTTGCATTTTTGCATCTATTGCAATGTCGGTTATACGTTTTTACCGCAACCTTTTTTCGCAAGAGGGTTATTTAACCTTTGCATTGCCCGTTAGTACAAGTAATCACATAATTGTAAAGTTAATTTCATCACTTATTTATCAAAGCATAGTTAATTTTGCAATTTTGGTTGCAACACTTATCACCATTTCGGGCGACTTTTTAAATGAACTTATCAAGGCAATTTGGTATATCTTAAACCGGACTTTTGAAGTCATAAGTTTTAAAGATGGAATTAACATATGTATATATGTAGTTTACTTTATCATAATTACTTTGCTTTCAACATTATATTCTATCTTAATATTTTATGCTTGCATTTGCATAGGCCAACTTGCAAACAAGGCACGCATTTGGTTAGCAATTGGTTGTTATTTCACCTATGGTGCAATTCTTGAAGTTTTCTATACCATATTTATGATAATTTTAAATATTGTATTTGAAACCGTTGATATAACAAAATTCTTAGATTTCATTAACAAAAACCCGCATTTATCATTACACGTAATGTTTGGTACAATAATTTTATTGCTGTCGGCCTTAATTGTCGTTTTCTATGTTGTGACATATAAAATCATCAGCAAAAGATTAAATCTTGAATAGGGGGAAATTTTTATGGAAACTGTTAAAAAGCTAATTTGCATATTACTTTGTTTTGTAATTTGTTTTTCCCTTTGTTCTTGCAACTTTTTGGATAAAATGCGAAACCAACAAGCATTTTGGGGTGAAAACGACACAATAATTTATAAAAACGAAACATATAAAAAATTAAGCGAATGTGAATTTTTAGACCCCGAATTAGATTCAGAAATGTACATTAAGGTTACTGAAAAAGATGTGCCCGTAATGCTTTCAAATGCGTTGGGTGACAGTGGTAGTATTTCTCAAGACAAATCAATTATTGTAATTGAAAAATATGATGATAATTATTATAACTATTACGATGAATATTACGCAAGAGAAGATGTATACGACACTATTGAAGACAAAATTTTTAATTATAATTATTTTGATGGTTATGCCTTCACATACACTGTTTATGAAGAAAATAACCGTTCAAATTATAAAATTGCGAACACAAATTATAAAATGATTTCAAGCGATGCAAACGATACACTTGATTTTCTATTTCAATACACTAGCAGTTATGTTGCAGACCCAACATATGTCGAAAATTATTTTATTACCGATATTTATAAAGTTAGTGAAGATTTGAATTTTAAACAAAAATGTGGTTCGATTTATAATACACCAGAAGGAATTTATTTTTCAACTTATAGCGAGTATTATAACACCTCATATTTCTTTGTTTCATCAATAATTTATGGTGATATTATTGATAAAATCATAAATGAATTTGAA
>JAZKYB010000087.1:0-2569 GCA_045611905.1 Acutalibacteraceae bacterium
AAACGTGCATTTTTAAACGGCAAACTTGATTTAACAAAAGCCGAAAGCATTATGGGTCTTATTAGTGCCCAAAGCGATGCCGAACTTAGACTTTCCCGTGCGGCACATATTGGTAAAGTTTCGGAAAAAATCGATAAAATTGAAGCCGATTTACTTTCGGCTGATGCATCAATTGCGGCTTATTCTGATTATCCCGACGAAGACATTGAAGGCCTTGATTATGATAACTTTTTAAAGATGCTTTCGAATGCCAAGGCCGAAATTGAAGAAATGCTTAAAAATTATGATTCGGGCCGTGTGCTTTGTGAAGGTATTGATACTGTAATTGTTGGCAAACCAAATGTTGGTAAATCCACACTTATGAATATGTTAAGTGGTGCCGACCGTTCAATTGTAACTGAGGTTGCAGGCACCACCCGTGATGTTATTGAGGACACCGTAACAGTGGGGGACATTAAACTTCGCCTTGCCGACACAGCGGGTATTCACAAAACGGACGATAAGGTTGAAAGTATTGGTATTGAAAAGGCCAAAAACCGCATTGATTTGGCCGAACTTGTGCTTGCGGTGTTTGACTGCACAACCCCGCTTGATATTAACGACCTTGAACTTATTGAAAGCATTAAAAACAAAAACACAATTATAATAATAAACAAAACCGATATGCAAAATAAAATTGATATGTCGGCGTTTAGTGAATTTACGGTTGTTGAAATTTCGGCAAAGCAGGGCGTTGGATATAAAGAATTATCGCAAAAAATTGCTGAAATTTCAGGCACGGCAAACCTTAACCCTGACAGTGCAGTGCTTATGGGTGAACGTCAACGTGCCTGTGCGGCAAGGGCGCTTGAAGCGGTTAATGAAGCAATAAATTCGCTTGTTTCGGGGCTTACAATGGATGCAGTTGGCATTTGCGTTGACGATGCTATTGCGGCGTTATTTGAACTTACGGGTAAGCGTGTTACAAATGCCGTGGCAGACGAAATATTTAAAAAATTCTGTGTTGGTAAATAACGAAATAAAAAATGGTATCATCAAATTTGATGATACCATTTAATTTTTTAATTATTTAGCATAGTCAACAGCGCGACTTTCACGAATAACGTTAACCTTGATTTGACCCGGATATTCGAGTTCGTTTTCGATTCTTTCGGCAATTTGGTGTGACATAAGCACCATTTGGTCTTCAGTCACAACTTCAGGTTTAACAATTATGCGAATTTCACGACCTGCTTGAATAGCAAACGAACCTTCAACACCATTAAAGGAATTGGCGATTTCCTCAAGTTTTTCAAGGCGTTTGATATAACTTTCAATATTTTCACGGCGTGCACCGGGACGTGCAGCGGAAATAGCATCAGCCGCTTGAACGATGCAAGCAATAAGAGTTTTTGCTTCAACTTCACCGTGGTGAGCGTGAATTGCGTTAACAACAGTTTCGTTTTCACGATATTTCTTTGCAACGTCAACACCAAGCTGAATGTGTGAGCCCTCTTGTTCGTGGTCAAGCGCTTTACCAATATCGTGAAGCAAACCTGCACGCTTAGCAAGGGTTACATCCGCACCCATTTCAGCAGCCATAAGGCCTGAAAGATAGCAAACTTCAAGCGAGTGGTTAAGCACGCTTTGACCATAGCTTGTACGGTATTTAAGTTTACCGAGAAGCTTGATAAGTTCGGGGTGAAGGTTTGGAACGCCTGCATCTATCATTGCGCGTTCACCAGTTTGTTTGATGGTAGCTTCAACTTCATCAGTTGCTTTTTGAACTGATTCTTCAATTCTTGCAGGGTGAATGCGGCCATCAAGAATAAGCTTTTCAAGGGTAACACGTGCAATTTCACGTCTTACAGGGTCAAAGCTTGAAAGGGTGATAGCTTCGGGTGTGTCATCAATAATAAGGTCAACACCTGTTGCGGTTTCAAGTGCGCGGATATTTCTACCCTCACGACCGATGATGCGGCCTTTCATTTCGTCACTTGGTAAAGCAACAACCGAAACAGTCATTTCAGATGAATGGTCAGCGGCACAGCGCTGAATTGCGTGACCAACAATATTTTTTGCAAGTCGGTCGCAGTCATCTTTAATTTGCTGTTCATAATCCATAATTTTAACAGCTTTTTGGTGTGTCAATTCTTCGTCTAAAAGTTCTAACAAGTGCGCTTTTGCTTGTTCCTTTGTAAAGCCGGAAATTTTTTCAAGCAAATCCATTTGGCTTTGCTTTAAGCGGTCACATTCTTCAATTCTTGCATCAATTTCTTTAGAACGAAGAGCTAATTTTTCTTCTTTTGCTTCGAAGTTTTCAATTTTGCGGTCAAGAGATTCTTCTTTTTGTTGAAGACGGTGTTCTTGACGTTGAACTTCGCTGCGGCGCTCGCGCAAGTCTTTTTCAGTTTCCTGACGCATTGCGTGAACTTCTTCTTTTGCCTCTAACAAAGCTTCGCGCTTTTTAGATTCGGCAGTTTTAGTAGCGTCGTTTAAAATGCGTTTTGCCTCTTCTTCAGCCGTGCCAATAGTGGCCTCTGCTGATTTGCGGTGGTAAGCCCAGCCGGGGAAAAAACCGATAACAGCC
>JAZKYB010000088.1:0-6125 GCA_045611905.1 Acutalibacteraceae bacterium
GTGCACGCTTGATTACACAACAAAAGAACTTCGCCGTGCAAATTCGGTTTGTTTTCCAACTGATTTGGTTTATAAAACCGAAAATAGCGGTGCGGGGGATTTTATAAAGGTGCGTGAAAGCACAAGCGAAATTGACTTTAATCACACCCACACTTGCCGCTTTGTTGACATTGATACAAACAAGCATACCAACAATATTGCATATCTTCGTATGTCATTAAACTGTTTTTCGCCCGAAGAATTTGAATTAATCAACATTGATGAAGTGCAAATTTCTTTCTTGGCGCAAACATTTTTAAGTGACGAAATTAAAGTTTATAAAAAGAAAACCGACTTTGGCTTTTTTATTGAAGGCAAACTTGATGACAAGGTTGTTTTCAACTGTATTTTTACAAAAAAAGGTGATTAATTTGGCAGGATTAGAATCAAAAAATCTTTCACTTATAAGAACTCTTAAAATTTTGGAAAACTATAGTGATTTCAACCACCCTTTAACACAAAAAGATATCGTCAATCACCTTGCAAATGATTTTGGCATTGAAGTTGAAAGAAAAACAATTGGCCGAAATATTGCACTTTTAAAAGAAGCGGGATATGAAATTGAAAATACAAAGCAAGGATGCTATCTTGTTGAACGCTGTTTTGAAGATAGCGAACTTCGTTTACTTATTGACGGTGTTTTAGCAAGTAAATATATAACCGCCAACCATTCGAAAGAGCTTATTAACAAACTTTGTGGTCTTTCAAACAAATATTTCCGCCGCCACGTTAAAAATATATATTCGGTTAACGATTGGGGCAAGACCGATAATCAGTCACTTTTTTACACAATAGAAATTGTAGATGATGCAATTGAACAAAATAAAATGGTTGAATATGATTATAATAAATTCGGCATCGATAAAAATTTGCACAAGTCATCATTTCAGCGTGTAAGCCCCTATCAACTTATTTTACATAATCAGCGTTATTATTTAATGGGTTACAGTAAATATTGGGGACATATGGTTTATCACCGTCTTGACCATATTACCAACATTCGAGTTTCAAAGCACGATATTGTGCCAATAACCGATGTTGATGGTTATAAAAACGGAATAAATTACCAAAATTTAACCACCGCAATGCCATATATGTACAACGACAAGCCCGAAAGAATTATGCTTAAAGCAAACGAAAAAATGGTTGACCAAATTATTGACTGGTTTGGTAAAGGTGTTGATATTAAACCCGATGGTGAAAATGTAAATGTCACGCTTAATGCAAGCCCCAAGGCAATGCTTTATTGGGCAGTGCAATATGCAGATGAAGTAGAAATCATAAAACCCGAAACGCTTCGTGAAGAAATTAAAATATTTTTAAACAAAGCAGTAGAAAAATATAAATAAAATAAACCCACTCTTACGAGTGGGTTTTAATTTTACATTTTTTCAATTGTTTCCATTACATATTTGCCAAATTCCGAACATGTTGCACTATTTTCACTGTCATCAACAATAACCTTCTTTTCAGTTTCGGTGCAAATTGTAAGTGCTTTTGAAAGTTTATCGGCCTTATCGATAAAACCAATATGGCGAAGCATCATTTCGGTTGCCTTAAACATACTGGTGGGGTTTGCATAATCTCCCCTGCCTGCTTCAATAAGGCGTGGTGCCGAGCCATGTATCGGTTCAAACATTGCATATTTATCACCAATATTAGCACTGCCGGCAGTACCAACACCACCCTGAATTTGTGCAGCTTCATCGGTAATAATATCACCATAAAGGTTGGGCATTACAAACACTTGGAACTTATTACGAATATTTTCGTTAACAAGGTTGGCCGTCATAATGTCAATATACCATTCTTCAGCGGTAATTTCAGGATATTCAGCAGCAATTTCATGTGCAATTTGTGAGAATTTACCATCGGTTTTCTTCATGATATTTGCCTTAGTAACAATTGCAACATTGGTTTTGCCGTTTTTACGGGCAAATTCAAAAGCGGCACGACAAATTCGGCGTGTACCTGCATTTGTTGTTACCTTAAAGTCAAACGCCAAGGTGTCGGGAATTTCAACACCCTTACTGCCAAGTACATATTCACCTTCGGTGTTTTCACGGTAAAATGTCCAGTCAATGCCTTGTTCGGGCACTTGAACGGGGCGAACATTTGCATAAAGGTCTAATTCCCTTCTCATTGCAACGTTTGCACTTTCAAGTGTGCCACCCTTTAATGTGGTGGTTGGCGCTTTCAAAATAACATTACAGGCCTTAATTTCAGCCAAAACATCATCAGGAATTGCTTTGTTTTTAGCAATGCGGTTTTCAATAGTTAAACCTTCAATGGTGCGAAGTTCAACCTTGCCCGCCGCGATTTCATCCTTTAAAATATAATTTAAAATTCTTTCGCTTTCTTTAGAAATAATTGGTCCAATACCGTCACCATAACAAACACCAATAATAATTTTATTAAGGGCTTGGTAATCGGTAACATCACAATTCTTTTCCATTGCTTGTTGACGTGCAATTTGCTGTGTTAAAAGTGTTTTAAATTGCTCGACAGCATTATCAATATACTGTTGCATATTATTCACACTCCTTTGTGTACTGCAAAAGACTGCCTGCCTTTAAAATGCCCTTTTGTCTTTCGGTAAAGCTGCAACAAAGTGCAAATTCTTCACCTGTTGTTTCGTTTTTAAGCACCATTTCGCCCTTGTCCATACCCTCAAAAACATTTGTAAGGGACAACTTGTCACCTTGATTTAACTTGTCGTAATCATCGGCATTTTTAAAGGTTAATGGCATAATGCCTGAATTTATAAGGTTAGCAATGTGAATTCTTGCAAAGCTTTTTGTAATAACCGCACGTACACCCAAATACATAGGAACAAGTGCAGCATGTTCACGAGACGAGCCCTGACCATAGTTGGTGCCACCAACAATTATTGACTGTCCTAGTGCCTTTGCACGTTCAGGGAAAGTGCTATCGCACACACCAAAGCAGAATTGTGAAAGGTGTGGAATATTTGAACGATAAGGAAGAATTTTTGCGCCCGCAGGCATAATATGGTCGGTTGTAATGTTATCGCCCACCTTAAGCACCAATTCAGCCGAAAGTGTGTCTTGTTGTGGTCTTGCTTCGGGGAAAGGTTTAATATTAGGACCACGCAAAACCTCTAAATCAGCGGCTTCAGCTTCAGTTGCAGGGGCAATAACTGCGCTATCATCAATTTTAAAGCTTTCGGGCATTTTTATTTCGGGCATATCACCAAGAAGTCTTGGGTCGGTTATGTAACCGGTAATTGCCGCAGCAACGGCAGTTTCGGGAGATACAAGATAAACACTGGCATCGGCAGTACCGCTTCTTCCAATAAAATTGCGGTTAAAGGTGCGAAGTGAAACACCTGCCGAATTTGGAGAAAAGCCCATGCCAATACAAGGTCCACATGCACATTCAAGCACACGTGCACCACTTGCCAAAATATCACTTAATGCGCCGCAGTCAGCAAGCATTGTTAAAACTTGTTTCGAACCGGGTGAAATTGAAAGACTAACACTTGGGTCAATGGTTTTACCCTTTAAAAGTGCCGCAACCTTTAACATATCTAAAAGTGAAGAGTTTGTGCAAGAGCCAATGCAAACCTGGTCAACCTTTGTGCCTTTAAGTGATTCAACAGTCACAATATTATCAGGGCTATGTGGACAAGCAATAAGCGGTTTTAATTCGTTTAAATCAATGTCTATAACACGATCATAAACGGCATCATTGTCACTTTTAAGTTCGATATAATCTTCGCCTCTGCCTTCGGCCTCCAAAAATGCCTTTGTAACTTCGTCAGACGGGAAAATTGAAGTAGTAGCACCAAGTTCGGTACCCATGTTTGTAATGGTTGCACGTTCAGGAACGGAAAGATATTTAATACCTTCGCCGCCCCATTCGATAATGGCACCAACGCCACCTTTCACCGACAAAATTCGAAGAATTTCTAAACTTATATCCTTTGCAGTAACAAAAGGATTGAGTTTACCAATAAGGTTTACCTTGTACATTTTAGGCATTGTTATATAATAAGCACCGCCACCCATTGCAACGGCAACATCAAGACCGCCTGCACCCATTGCAAGCATGCCAATACCGCCGCCCGTGGGGGTGTGACTGTCAGAACCGATTAAGGTTTTACCGGGTTTGCCAAAGCGTTCAAGATGAACTTGGTGGCAAATACCATTACCGGGGCGTGAAAAATATATACCGTGCTTTTTGCAAACCGACTGAATATAACGGTGGTCGTCGGCATTTTCAAAACCCGACTGCAAGGTGTTATGGTCAATATAAGCAACACTTTTTTCAGTTTTTACCCTTTTAAGACCCATTGTTTCAAATTCAAGATACGCCATTGTACCTGTTGCATCTTGTGTTAAGGTTTGGTCAATTTTAAGTGCAACTTCACTTCCAACGGTTAAATCACCGCTTATCATATGGGCTTTAATAATTTTTTGTGCAATGGTCAAACCCATTTTTATCAATCCTTTCCTGCTATGTGGTTATAGGCATTTCTTGCGTGTTCTGCAGTGTATTTAGCCGCCAAATCACCATTACGTTCAATTATAGCGTTTAATATATTTTTGTGTTCATCAACCGACTGTTCCGCACGTGAGCCGCTTTGAATAGATACCTTACGGTATTTTTGAACCTTTTTATGAAGCGGTAAAAGTGTGTTGTAAAAAACGTGACTTCCGCTGATTTTATACAAAAGCTCGTGGAATTTATTATCCATAACTCTTATTTGTTCGCTATTATTCTTCGAAAGATAAAATTCTTGAAGTTCCAAAGCAGATTTAAGTTCGTTAATTTCTTCTTCGGTTGCGGTTTCAGCCGCCATTTTTGCGGCAAGTCCTTCAAGTTGTTCGCGAATAAGATATATATCACATAAATCCTTTTCGCTTATACCTAAAACAAGTGAACCTTTGCCTGTTTCGACAATTAAATTTTCTTGTTGAAGGCGGCGAAGAGCTTCACGAATTGGGGTGCGACTCACACCTAAAGTTTCGCTTAATTTATTTTCGGTTAAAATATCGCCACGTTGATATTTGCCACCAAGTATATCAGTTTCAAGGTGTTCGAAAACCTGGTCTGCTAAAGAAACGGTTTTATGTTCCATTATACTTTCTCCTAAATTCTTTTGAATTTGCCGTTAGATAATTCTTCAATTTTTGTTTCAAGTTCAAGGTTTGAAAGCGCTGTTTGTCTGCCATCTTCATATTCACTGTCAACCCATTCTTTTAGTTTGATAATAAGTGGGTCTTTTTTATCAAGGGCATCATCACCGCTTAAATGGTAGTTGGTGTTTATCCAATAAGCAATACCTGCAAGACCGCTTGTTTTACTAATAGTAACGGTTGCGGGGCGGTTTAAAATCTTTTCGGTGTCAAATATGTTGTAAATTTCTTGGTCTTTTAAAAGTCCATCAGCATGAATACCCGCACGGGTAACATTGAAATTACGGCCAACAAAAGGTGTCATTGAAGGAATTTCATAACCCATTTCGTTTTTAAAATATTCGGCAATTTCGGTAATAGCGGTGGTATCCATACCATCAAGTGACCCACGAAGCGAAGCATATTCCATAATCATTGCTTCAAGCGGTACATTACCCGTTCTTTCGCCAATACCAAGCAAAGAACAGTTAACCGCGCTTGCGCCATATAACCAAGCAGTTGATGCATTTGCTACCGCTTTATAGAAGTCGTTGTGGCCGTGCCATTCAAGCATTTCTGAAGGCACATCCGAATAATGCTGCAAACCATAAATAATACCCGGCACACTTCGTGGTAAAGCAACTTCTGAATATGGCACACCATAACCCATTGTGTCGCACGCACGAATTTTCACGGGAATGCCGGCATCCTTTGACATTTTCATAAGTTCGTTTACAAAAGGCACAACAAAGCCATAAAAATCAGCACGGGTAATATCTTCTAAATGGCATCTTGGCATAACACCTGCTTCAAACGCTTCTGCAACGGCTGAAAGATACATATCAAGAACTTCTTTTCTTGATTTTTTAAGCTTTTTAAAAATATGATAGTCACTGCACGAAACCAAAATACCGGTTTCACGAATGCCTAAATCTTTAACAAGT
This sequence comes from Acutalibacteraceae bacterium, assembly GCA_045611905.1. Classification (GTDB taxonomy): domain Bacteria; phylum Bacillota; class Clostridia; order Oscillospirales; family Acutalibacteraceae; genus UBA737. The sequence continues at coordinate 6,125 of JAZKYB010000088.1, forward strand.
T
>JAZKYB010000089.1:0-2950 GCA_045611905.1 Acutalibacteraceae bacterium
CACCTGAAGACCCATATCAAATCGAAAACGGTTATCAGTTGGCGTTTGTCGTTAGTAAAGATATCGTTTCGCATAAACGAGAGACCAACCCCGGCACAACAGATTTTTATTTTAAGCTGGTTAAAGATATCAGACTTAATGATACAACCAATGAAAATTGGAAAGAAAATTCACCAAACCAATGGGTATGGGGCAATGTTCGTTTTAGCGGTAATTTTGACGGTGATGGCCATACTATAGACGGTTTGTATTATGTAGGAAGTAATAATAAATTCGGCTTATTCTCTTATGTTGGCCTTAGCAATGACGGAACTATACCAACAACAATTAAGAACATTAAAATGACAAATGCCTGGGTAGCAGGTACGGCCACTGATGGTATCGGTCTTCTTGCCGGTCAAACCTCCGGCGCAACAACATTTGAAAAAATTTACATTGACGAAACCTGTACACTTTCGGGTGCTAATGCCAAAGGTGTTGCAGCTATTTCAAGCTATGGTAATGGTAAAACACCCGTAATTATTAAGGATTGTGCAGTTTTAGCCACCATATCAGGTAAGACACAAGTTGCTGCTTTTGCAGGCGCATATTGGAACAGTGACTCAGTTACTATAACCGGTTCTTTTTCTTCTTCTGAAGGTCATAAACTTAGCTATAAGGCATTAGTTAATTCTTGGAACAACTATGCCCGTGTTGCTGACACTTATGGTACGGTTGCGCTTGAACCCGAACAAATGAAGGGCGAAGCGGCAAAAACAAACATGCCCGGTCTTTCTTTTGGATTTGATTGGGCAGTGGTTGAAAATGACTATCCTATTCATATACCAAACACCATTGAAATATGGGACGGCACAACTGCCACTGAATATGCCAACAGCGATACAGCTGACGGTTCTAAAGAAAACCCATATATAATTGAAAATGGTGCTCAGCTTTTAAAAATGGTTAAAGATAATACTGCCGTTACAAATGACAGTACTTTTACCGAACCAAAGCATTTTAAAATTACAAAAGATATTTATCTTAATAAAGTAACACTTGGTGATATTAAAGCACCCACAGTTGATTCTTGGAACGCTAAGGGCTTTAACGCTTGGAACCCAGGTTATCTTTACGAAGCAGGCAAAGGTTTCTGCGGTGTAATTGATGGTGGCGGTCATACAATTTATGGCCTTTATTGTAAAGAGGGTACATACGGCGGTTTACTTCCTAATGTTGTAGACAGTGCTGTTGTTAAAAACTTAAATGTTAAGAATTCTTATGTAAGAATAGGCGGTAACGGTGGCCCCGGTGTTATTATCGGCGTTGTAAACGGCGGTAATAACAACCGCTCAACTGCTACAGTTTCATATTGTTCAGTTGACAACTGCTATGTTGCTTCTGAAGCTACAAGTTCTTGGCGTTGTGGCGCAATTGTTGGTGGTGGTAACGGTGAAGGTAAAATTACCGTTACTAACTGTGCTGTAACACGCGTTACAATGACAGTTGCAAACCCCGATTCTGTAGACCGTTCTTGCGCATTTATTGGTAACACTAATACATATACAGGTCACGAAATAACAAATTGCTATACTGATAGTTCAACTCACCCTGTAACAAACGCTAAAGATGGCGGTCAGTATACTGGTTTATACCATTACGATACAATACATAAAAGTAAGGTATTTACTAATGTATATACTTCAGCCGAAAAACCCGAATATTATGATGATTTGGCTGATAAGTACAAGGATGTCATAATTTATCTTGAAGATGACCAAATGAAGGGCGAAAATGCAAAAACTTATATGCCCACACTTCATTTTGGCAGATATTGGAAGATAGTTGAAAATGACTATCCTGCTCTTGTCTATTATAATGCCCCCGCTTATGTTTGGGATGGTTTAAAAGTTAGCAGCTTAAGCGACTTTGAGGGCGACGGTTCAAAAGAACGTCCATATCTTATTGAAACACCACAACAATTAGCTTATGTTGTATCTACCGATATTGCCGGTATACATAATTATAAACTTATGAATGATATGTATCTTAATGATACATCAGACCCAAATTGGACAATGGATGCAAGGAATTGGGCTTATGGCGCAATTCGTTTTGAAGGCAATTTTGATGGTAACGGCCATACAATTGACGGTTTGTATTTTAATGGTGCTCAAAAAAGGTTTGGTCTTTTCTCATTCGTGGGTGATGCAAATATAGGCAACTTTAAAATGACCAATGCTTATATTTACAACACTTGTCAGGAAACCGCGAGTGATGCCTCAAACGATGAAGGTATTTCATTTATTGCCGGACAAACAAGTGAATGGGCCAACTTTGACAGAATTTATATTGATGAAAGCTGTTATTTAGAGGCACCTTATGGTGTTGGTGTTGGCGGTATAGTTGGTCGAGGACAATATGATGTTAATATCACTAATTCTGCTGTTTTAGGCGAAATTCATGGCTTAAACAAGGTTGGTGCGTTCTTTGGCGACCATTGGGGCGGTGCGCAAACTATAGGTAGTTCTTTCACCACTTCTAATGTTCCGGTTATTACATCATGCAGCTTACAAGCTTCAGGTAATTTTTATGCCACTGTTAAGGACCCTGCGGCTTCTCCCAAAGACACAGGCGTAACAATTTTATCTGAGGAAGAAATGAAGGGCGACAATGCAAAGATAAATATGCCCGGACTTGACTATTACTTCACATGGGAAACAGTTGCAAACAGTTATCCTGTGTTTAAAAATGATGCTTCTATTGAATTTTGGGGCGGCAAACCTGCCGATACTTCCGCTATTGAATATGCAGGCGGTAACGGTACTAAAGCAAGTCCTTACAAAATTGCAAACGGCGACCAGCTTTATAAAATGGTGGCCGAAAATTCAAACGCAAACCTTTACACAGCCGCAACTGAACAAACATATTTTGAAATTGTTGCCGACATTAACCTTGCATATAAGAAATG
>JAZKYB010000090.1:0-10962 GCA_045611905.1 Acutalibacteraceae bacterium
AGCGTGGATGTAAGCGCTTTTGAAGACGCACATTTTCAACATTAAGTTCAAGGCCCTTTTCATAACAAAAAATTGTTTTATGTTCGGCCCCGTGGTACATATAAACACGCTTAATATCATTCATAAGTGACACAAGCATTACATACCCAACAAAAATTATAAGTTTAAGCCCTTGTTCAATTACCGAACGCAAAACCTTAGAAGTTATTTCGCCTTTAATTAGCCATTCAATACCACTTACACAAAGGCGGGGCAAATACATAAATAATGCCACCGATAAAAGCACGCCCAAAACGCCGCCAACTGCCATGACAACCGCCAAAAGCTTGCTGTTGTCTTTTTTTGGCTCGTTTTTATCGGCTTCTTCATCGGCAAAACCCGATTTTTCGGCCGAAATTGAAAGCGCCTTATAACCCTGAAGCATTGATTCAATAAATGCAACAACACCACGTATTATGGGAAACTTTAAAATTTTATATTTTTCTTTTATACTTTTACCTTCTAAATAGCTTATGTCAATGCTTTTGTCGGGACATCTTACGGCAATTGCAGTTTTTTCGCTGCTTTTCATCATAATGCCTTCAATTAAAGCTTGACCACCTATTGAAGTATATTTATTAGCCATCAATATTTCCTTCCTCTAAAGGTGTGATTTCTTCTTCATAAATCGGCAGCACAATTGTTACCTTGGTACCAACATTTTCAGTGCTTTCAATAAACAAAAGACCGTTCATTTGTTTTATAATTTCATCAGCAACGGCAAGGCCAATGCCTGAACCACGAACAGTTTTATTTGCTTTATAAAATTTTTCTTTAACACGGTCAAGGTCCTGTGCGGGAATGCCCACACCGGTGTCAGTAACAGTAATACGAACACAGGCCTCTTCAATATTGGCGCTAATTAAAACCTGTCCTGCACCTTCGGTATATTTAACCGCATTATCAACAATGTTTATAAACACCTGCTTCAAACGGTCACGGTCACCCATAACGATAAGTTCTTCAAATGGGTTTGTCAGTACGAGTTCAATTTCTTGCTTTTTGGCCAGTTCGGTGTACATATCAACCGATTCATTTAAAATTGCAGTAACATTTATAGGTTGCGAAGTTAAAGAAAGGCGGCCTGTTTCCATTCGTGAAAAGTCCAAAAGTTCTTCAACCAAATTTGAAAGTCGGTCAGATTCACTTAAAACAACATCAAGACCACGGCGCACAAGTTCTTCATCTGTGCCAAGTGACATTTTAGCCGTTTCACCCCAACCACGAATTGCAGTTAATGGTGTGCGAAGTTCGTGCGATACTGAAGAAATAAAGTCATTCTTCATATTTTGTGCCTGCGAAAGTTCTGATGCCATATAATTAATAGTGTCGCAAAGCTCACCAATTTCATCGTTTTTGTTTATATCAATTCGTGCATCAAAGTTACCCATTGCAATTGTTCGTGCAATGTTACTTACATCACGAATAGGTCTTACAATTGACTTAACAAAAAACAGCCCCGAAAAACAACTAAAAAGCAAAATTATAAAGCAAGCTAAAACAACGATTGCAATAACACCATAAATTGATTTATATGCTTCGCTCATTGAAGTTGACCAACGGTAACTGCCAAGCAAATTGCCGTCACTGTCAAATATTGGGGTTGTAACCGCCATTATGGCCTCGCCATCCTTGGTTTGACCTTTAAACAACTGCGGTCGGCCGCTTTTAATTGCGCTGTCATATTCGGGAATTTCGCTAACTTCGGTCGGGAAGCCGGTTGTTGTGGCAACCACCCTGCCGTTTTTGTCAATAACCTGCACAGCAACCTTGTCTTTATAGGTAAAACCTTCAACCAACAAAATTGCACTGTCGCCAAAGGTTTGTGCCGTTGCCGATTCAAGCGATGAAAATTCATAAGCGTAATCATCACCAAGCGACTGCATTTGCGAGGTATAAAGTGCATTATACAAAACCGAGAAGCCAATAGTAGCGGCGCAAACCACAACCAAAATTACCAAAAATATATTAAAAAACCATTTTAAAGTTATGCTTTTAAATTTAATTTCTAAATTCATTTGGCTTCTCCTTTCGTTTAATCTTTAAATAATTTTAGTGTGAATTCCACTTATAGCCCATTCCCCAAACAGTAACAAGTCGGGTTGGGATAGAGGGGTCATCTTCAACCTTCATACGAAGGCGTCTTATGTTAACATCAACAATTTTTTCTTCACCAAAATAATTGCTGCCCCAAACCTTGTTTAAAATGTCAGTTCTGCCAAGGGCAACATCGGGGTTTGTGAAGAAATATTCAATCATTTGAAACTCAACCTGTGTAAGTTCAATATTCTTACCATTTTTAAGAAGTGTGCGTTTTCTCAAATTAAGGGTAAACTCACCAAGGGTTATATCGTCACTTACAGGTTGCACCTTTGGTGCATACATTTCAACCCTGCGATAAAGCGAATCAACACGGGCCAAAAGTTCGGTTGGGCTGAAGGGTTTGGTGATATAGTCATCTGCACCCTGCATAAGACCTGTTATTTTGTCCATTTCCTGTGTGCGTGCAGTAAGCATTATAATGCCAATGGTTTCACTTCTTTTTCGAAGTTCTTTACAAAGTGTAAAGCCATCCATACCCGGCATTGAAATATCCAAAAGTGCAATGTCAAATCCTTCAATGTCGCTGTCATAAATATCAAGCGCCTCTTCAGCCGAGCCCGCTTCGACAACGGTATAGCCAACACGCTTTAAGTTAATGGCTTCAAACTCACGAATGGCGGCTTCATCTTCAACTATCATAATTCTTTTCATAAATCACTAACCCCATTTCTCAAACAGTACAAATGCATTTTTAACATCGCTGTGTGTAATACCAAGTTTTGTAACGGCATCGTTTAAGCGGTATGCATAAACTGTGTTATTATCTCTTGCAATTTCATTCATTTTAAGTTCTTTAAATTCGCCCTTTTCCCAAGCGCGTTTGTCAAAAGCACGAATACAAATTAAGCTTTCACCAACGGTTGCATCCTTTTGTTTATATACATAAATTTCACGAATGCGGTTTTCGGTGTCCTTTAAAATGGCAATTTTATTTCGCCACTTTGCAGGAATTGTAAAATAATATCCGTCCAAAAGGTTTATCATTGATGTCATTTGAACTGTTAAGTTTTCACCGTCAAACGAACACCAGTTGGTAAGGTAAAGTTTTTCGGCTAAATCGTCAGCAGCAACGGCAGGTACATTTTCTTGCACGGGAATTTCCAAAGTGCCGTCGTTGTTTATATCGGTTACCGAATAACTTGACGAACGAAGCGTAAGTATATTCTCACGGGTTTCACTGTCGAAAAGCGGATTATAAATACCGCCACGGTTTTCCACCAAAACCTCAGTTACGGCGCCAACGCCCTTAACCGCATCAATATAAACTGCCATTTTGCCGTTTGAAAGTTCGGCCACTATCGGTTCGTTAGCTGACTGAATTTTACTGTCAAGTTCGCATATACCACTTTGAACAACACCCTCGTCATTAAATGTGTAAAGCGCTGCGGTGTTATATTGCTTTGCCGTGTTTATATCAATAATTAACACACCGCTTTTTTTGTCACCATTTAAATCACAAGTTATAAAGTGGTTATACTTTTGTAAAAGGCGCTGAACAAAGGTGTTTTTGCTATAGCTGTAAACCGCAAGTTGCATTTCGCTTGTGCCGTATACCTGCCAACCAACCAATATTTCAGAAACGCCATTATCATCAAGGTCACAAAACTGCACCATATCAACACCGGCAGCAACAATGCTTTGTGTGCCACCGTCAACCCATTCGCCATTTTGGTTGCGAACAAGCTGAACTGTCATTGTGGTGATATCACCTTCGGTCTTGCTGTAAAAAGCAAATGCTTCGTTTGTGCTGTCACCATTAATGTCATACTGCACCACGGCCGAACGGTGCTCACCCCTGGCGGGATATTTAAGTATATATCCGCTGCCCGCAGTTTTTGAAATCACCTGTGAAATGTGTTTAAAATCGCCCGTTAATGTTGGAGGAGAGAAAAGCTCGGCCATATCGGTTTTGAAAAAATCGCAACCGCAAAGCGACAAAATCAAAGCGAATGAAACCACCGCTAAACCGATTTTTTTAAGCATTTTTATTCCTCCTTTTAATACATAACTATTCATAATAAATTATAACACAAAGCCATTAAAAAATAAAGCATTATTTCACCTAAATTGTTAATAAATATTAAATTTAACCTACCTTTGATTTAATACTAACTTGCGTCCCAAATATCGTACATTACATTTTATATACTAACATCACAGTCAAGGAAAAATTAAACAAAAAAATTTTAAAAAAACCTTGACAAAACACAAAAAATACACTATAATACAGATAACGAACAAATGTTCGGGGGGTAATTTAAATGACTTTTTTCGATATTTTAAGCACAATTTTTGAATTTTCACTTGTTGCGGCGCTTGTTTGGGGCATTTTCAACGAACATCGCCTTTTAGCGTTCGAACGTAAAATTGTGGCATATTTCCGCCGCAAAAACTTTCGTGTTGTTAAATCTGAACGTGCAATAAACTAACTATATAAAACACTCCATTAACTTTTTATTCCTTTGTGAAAAAAGACGGCGAAATTTCGCCGTCTTTTTTCTTTTGAAATGTTGATAATATTTTAAATTTATGATAAAATTTATTTAACTTAACTTTAAGGGTTTGATAAAATGTTTAACTTTTTTTGCAATGAAGAAAACAAGCAAAATTTAAATTACATTATAAATGGAACCGATTATAACCACATTAAAAATGTGCTTAGAATGGACATTGGTGACCAATGCCTTGTAAGCTGTGGCGGCAATAGCGATTTGTGCGAAATTGAAAGCTTTTTTGAAGATGCTGTTTCGCTTAAAATTATTAAGGAAAATTATAACGACACCGAACTGCCGGTTAAAATTTATCTTTTTCAGGGGCTTCCCAAAGCCGATAAGATGGAACTTATTATTCAAAAATGTGTTGAGCTTGGGGTTTTTGCCGTTGTGCCCGTTGCAATGAAGCATTGCGTTGTAAAGCTTGATGACAAAAAAGCAAAATCAAAACAAACCCGTTGGCAAAGCATTTCTGAAAGTGCAGCAAAACAAAGCAAGCGCAACATTATACCCGAAATTATGCAAGTTTTAAGCTTTGACAAAGCGTTAGAACTTGCAAAAACGCTTGATTTAATACTTGTGCCTTATGAAAATAAAGATGGTATGAAAGCCACCGTTGATGCACTTAAAAACCTTAAAAATGTTAAAAGTGTTGGCATTTTCATTGGGCCGGAAGGCGGCTTTGAAAACAGCGAAATTGAAAAAGCACTTAACACAAACGCCAAGGTAATATCACTTGGCAAACGCATTTTACGCACCGAAACCGCCGCCATTAGCGCAGTTTCAATGTGTATGTTAGAGATTGAAAAGGAAACCAACCAATGAAACAACTGCCTAAAGAATTTGAAACCCGAATGAAAACACTTTTGGGCAACGATTTTAAAGATTATTTATTAGAACTTGAAAACCCGCCCGTTAAAGCATTTAGGGTTAATACCGATAAGATTACTTTAGAAGAATTTGAAAAAATTAATATTTTCGGGGAAGAAAAAATACCTTATGTTAAAAATGGGTATTACCTTAATTTTGAAAAAATTGGCAACCACCCCTACCACCACGCAGGGCTTTTATATGTGCAAGAGCCCGCCGCAATGGCACCCGCCGAATGTATTGATATAAGCCCCGATTGGTACGTGCTTGATATGTGTGCGGCGCCCGGTGGCAAAAGCACACAACTAAAAAACAAACTTGGTGAAAACGGTGTTTTGGTTTCAAACGAAATTATCCCCTCCCGCTGCAAAATTTTAACAGGCAATATCGAACGTCTTGGCCTTAAAAACACCATTGTCACTTGTATGGACACAAACAAATTAGCTTGCATTTTTCCCTCTACCTTTGATTTAGTTATGGTTGATGCCCCCTGCTCTGGCGAAGGGATGTTTAGAAAAGAAGAAATTGCGGTGGATGAATGGAGCGAACAAAACGTTTCAATGTGTGCCGCACGGCAGCGTGAAATTTTAGAAAATGCGGTTAAAGTGCTTAAAAGCGGTGGTTATATTGTCTATGCCACCTGCACATTTTCGTTGGAAGAAAACGAAATGACGGTGGATGATTTTCTTAAAAACCACCCCGAATTTGAAATTTTGCCTGTTAATGAACAGGTGCAAAAATGCACTTCAAACGGCATTAAATTTGATGGCTGTAATTGTGAAAACATCCATTATGCCCGCCGTTTTTACCCACACATTGCCAAAGGCGAAGGTCAATTTATGGCGGTTTTACACCACAAGGGTGAACCGACACCTAACAGTTATAACCCCACCCAAAACAAAAAGGTGGATAAAGTTGTTTTAGACTTTTTAAACGATGTTTTAACCAACTTTGACCCCAATTTTATTTGTGAATATAACGGCAACCCCATTTATTACAACAACCGTTTGCCGATAAAGGACGGTACCGCTTTTTGCTGTGGTGTTACCATTGGCGAAATAAGAAAAAATTACATACTGCCGCACCACCAATTTTTTATGGCGCTTGGCAATAAATTTAAGCGAAAAATTAACCTTGCGCCCGAAAGCGCCGAACTTTCAAAATATCTTCACGGTGAAGAATTTGATACAAACTGCCAAAACGGTTGGGCCGCCATAACGGTTAACGGCTATACCTTAGGCGGCGCAAAGGTGGTAAACGGTCGCGCCAAAAACCATTATCCAAAAGGTCTTAGAATTAAATGAAAAATAATTATTTAGGAGTAATTTCATGAAATCAATTTTTATGCGATATCCCGGTGGCAAAGCCAAAGCGGTAACCTTTAGTTATGACGATGGTGCGCCACAAGACAAGCGCCTTTTAGAAATTTTTAACAAATATGGTTTAAAAGGCACTTTTAATTTTAATTGCAAAGGCAATTCAAGTTTTCACTATTCAGACGAAGAAATTCAGAAACTTTTCCTTTCAAATGGGCATGAAATTGCAGTGCACGGCGCACTTCACAGGGCAAACGGAAATTTGCGTGCCATTGAAGGCATTCGTGATGTGCTTGACTGCCGTTTAGAACTTGAAAAAAGATGCAATTCTATTTTAAGGGGCATGGCATACCCTGATACCGGCATTACCTTAATGGGTAATTTCGGCAATTACGAAATGATCAAAAATTATTTAATGGAACTTGATATTGCCTATGCAAGAACACTTGGTAATGACAACGATAACTTTATGTTGCCGAAAGATTTCCACGCTTGGATGCCATCTGCCCACCACAATAATTCACAAATTTTTGAATATATCGAAAAGTTTTTAAATTTAGATATCTCAGAAAAGGCATATCACGCAAGGCGTGTTCCCCGTTTGCTTTACATTTGGGGCCACAGTTATGAATTTGACAGGGACAATAACTGGGACCGTGCCGAAGAAATTTGCCAAAAGCTTGCAAATAATGATGAAATTTGGTATGCTACCAATATTGAAATTTGCGACTATGTAGAAGCATATAAAAGTTTGCGATACAGTGCTGACGGTCGCAAGATTTATAACCCAACCTTATTCACTATTTGGTTCGATTATGGTTGCAACATTTACCAAATCAAACCGGGCGAAACACTAGATATCAACCTAAAATAAAAACGACTCCTTTCGGAGTCGTTATTTTATTAGTCACAACAAATGTCGTTATTCTTTTTTGCCGCTTTTTTCGGGGCCGATTTGGTAACATCACCAAGACCGCTTGTTTCTGAAAAAAGCACATTTGCCTTTGTCATTTCAACCGCATCGGTTGGCACAATAATCTTTGATGCAGTACCGTTTGACATTGCAACCAATGCTTCATATTTTTTAAGTTCTAACACGCCGAAATCGGGGTTTGCGGCTTTAAGTGCGGCAATACCGTCTGCTTCGGCCTTTTTGGCAAGTAAAATTGCCTTTGCTTCACCTTCGGCGCGGGCAATTCGAGCATCTCTTTCACCCTCGGCAGCCAAAATCATTGCCTGTTTGTCACCTTCAGCACGGGTTATAACAGCCGCTTTGTGGCCTTCGGCTTCTAACAAGGTTTCACGGCGGTCACGTTCGGCCTTCATTTGCTTTTCCATCGCATTTTGAATTTCAGCGGGTGGAATAATATTTTTAAGTTCAACACGGTTAACCTTAATTCCCCATTGGTCAGTTGCGCTGTCAAGAATTTCGGTCATTTTTCCGTTTATGGTGTCACGTGAAGTTAAAGTGTCATCAAGTTCCAACTCACCAACAATGTTACGCAAGGTGGTTGCGGTAAGGTTTGAAAGTGCGCTTATTGGATTAACCGCACCGTATGTGTAAAGCATTGCATCAAACACCTTAAAATAAACAACGGTGTCAATTTGCATTGTAACATTATCTTTTGTAATAACGGGTTGTGGAGGAGAGTCCAAAACCTGCTCTTTAAGGGTTACGCGCTTTGACACGCGGTCAATTACAGGAATCAAAAAATGAAGACCTGCGTCCCAGGTTTTGCAATATTTACCCAAGCGCTCAATAACATGTTCGCTGGCTTGCGGCACAATTCTTAAACAAAGCAACACAATAGCCACAACAACAGCCAAAATAATAAATATTTCCATAATTCTTCCTCCTTAAATTTAGGGTTTCCCCCTTTAATAAAATTATATCAAACCCCACACAAATTGTAAAGGGGGATTTGGTGCTAAAAAGCACCAACCTAAAACTTCATATTAGAAAAATTTAATAACTCATTTGGTGTAACGGACAAACATTTGCAAATGCAAGCCAATTCATAATCAGTAACCTGACGGTTGTTTTTTTCAATTTTGCTTATCATTTGTTGGTCGATATTAACGTTCATAGTTTGCAATTTTGCCGCCAAATTGCTTTGAGAAAGCCCTTTTTCTTCCCTTAACGCCTTAAGATTTTGCGAAATAATGTTTTTATTATCATAATAACAAATCTTTTTCATAGTCTTATTATGCGCTCCAATACGTTATATTAACGTATTGACAATAACATAAATTCGCAGTATAATTACGTTACATTAACGTAATGGTGCAAAGAAGTTTTGCTTTTGCGGAGTGTGATTTCAGTTGCACACACTTTTTCATTTTTAGGAGGATGTAAAAATGGCAAATATGTTTTCAGGAAATTTAGAAAAGAAAATACCAAAAAATTTTAAGGATTGCTATAAAACCGATAGCATTTCCCAAAACCTTTGGCTGTGGTGCGAAAGATTAGAAACATGGGGTCTAAGGCTTTGCATACTTTTGGGAATAATAGGAATTATTGATATTATTTCCAATGGTATCGAAATGTCGAATTTGCTTAAAGAATTAAACATTGATATGAATGAAATAAGGACTGCAGCAGCCGAATATAATATAGAAATAAAATCAGTCTTTGAGGTGGTTGTTGAAGGAATATTCGACTGGGTATTTTATTGCTTTATTGAGTATTGTTCTTATCATATTCTTGCTTTATTAATTGGTTCATTGGCAAGCATAGTGCAAAACACCAAAATTACAGCAAATTTAACACTTTATAATTGCGCAAAAATAGAGGGCGCTAATGTTGACTACGAGGAAGAATGTGAAGAAGAGCCAAAAGAAACTGTAGAAAAGAAAAAATCCGTCACAAAAACCAATGATATTCCTAGTGGGTTTAAAAAATGCGCTTATTGTAAAGAATTGTCACCAATTGAAACAGAAAGATGTTCATGTGGGTGTTTAGCTTTTGAAACAAATAATTCTGAAAACAGTGAAAAATTAAATGATAGTCACACTAAATCTAATATAGTTCATAATGGAGTTATTCCTAATTATTATGAGAAAGAAGATATATACTCTTGCCCAAGATGTGGTTGCACACTTAAAAAAGGCCAAGAAGAATGTCTGTGTTCTACCGTTATAGACTGGAGTAATATTGAATGAACACAAGAAATTGTTCTCTATATTGATTTAACGGACAGTGAAGGAAGCCTGTCCCTACAATTTATATAAAAAAGACGGCTTTCAGCCGTCTTTTTTGCATTGCGTTCCGTCGTGGATTATTTCGTAGTTTTCTTTATAAATTAAATCCTCAATAAACACAAACTCATACCCTTCATCTTTTAGACATTTGAGTATTTGCGGCAACGCTGCGGGCGTGTGGTCGGCGTCGTTGTGGAAAAGGATAATACTACCGTTTTTCGCCTTACTTGTAACCCGTTTGCAAATGTTTTCGGGTGTGGCGCTGTCTTTCCAGTCAAGCGAGTCAACATCCCACTGAATTGTGTACATATTCATTTGCTCGACTGTTTCAAGCACGGCATTGTCATAATCACCATAAGGCACACGAATTAAGGTTGGGCAGCGCCCTGTTATTGACTGAATTTTACTGTTGCAGCTGTTAATTTCGTTTTTCATTTGTTCTTTTGAAAGTTGCGGCATGTGTGGGTGGGTGTTGCTGTGGTTTTCAATGCGGTGGCCCGCTTCTGACAGTTGTTTTACCGATTCGGGATATTTATCAACCCATGCGCCCACCACAAAAAATGTTGCGGGGACATTATATTCTTTTAAAATGTTTATCAATGTTTCGGTATCATCATTACCCCATGCGGCGTCAAAGCTGATGGCAACCTGTTTTTTATCGGTTTTAACACAATAAATTGGCAATTTGCGGTTTGAATTTGCAAAAATGGTGACCGAACCCACCACCATTACAGTAATAATTAAAACAAAGCTTAATGCAAACATTATATGCCGTTTGCGAATGATTAAAAATTTCATAAAAACACCCTTTCACAAAATAATATGAAGCACTGCTTGGGCGATATGAAAAGTTAAAAAAGAAAAAACCGTGAGTTTTAACACTCACGGTTTTAAATTTAGAAAGAATTAGCCGTTGATAGCAGTAACAACGCCTGAACCAA
>JAZKYB010000091.1:0-4462 GCA_045611905.1 Acutalibacteraceae bacterium
GGGCAAAGAAGTTGCACATACCCAACATAAGTTAGAGTTTGAATTGGAAAAAACTGAAAACAAACCGCTTGCTAACCTTAAAGAAGATAAATTTAACATTTATGCTTTGGGTGAAAATTTTGAATATACTTTTTCAAAGCATTATGGTAAATTTACAAGCATTAAGGTTAATGGCAAAGAACAAATTGTTGACGGTTTTGATATTACATCTTACCGTGCACCAACTGACAACGATAAGGGCTTTAATGTGCGTTGGGCAAGGGTGAATATTTGGCAGGGTGAAAATATTGATTGCCAATTCACTAAGATATATGATTGCCAAGTGGTTGATGGCAAAATAGTTGCAAATTGCTCACTTGCCGGCGTGTCACGTGTGCCGTATTTCAGATATTGTCAAACAATTGCAATTTATGAAGACGGTAAGATTGATTTCAATCTTAATGGTAAGGTTCGTGAAGATGCATTTTTCTTGCCAAGACTCGGGTATGAAATTGCTTTGCCTGAAACCACTAACAAGTTTACATACTTTGCAAATGGCCCGTATGAAAGCTATTGTGACCTTTGTCACGCTTCTATGGTTGGTTTGTATGAAAGCAATACTGAAAACGAATATGTTAACTATGTTCGTCCGCAGGAGCACGGAAATCATAATTTCGCAAAAATGCTTAAAATTGGCGATTTAACATTTGTATCTGACAAAGAATTTGAATTTAATGTTTCAAAATATTCCACAAATGCTTTGTTAACAGCCGAGCATGTTGATGAATTAAAAACAGACGGAAAAACACATTTAAGAATTGATTACAAGGTTACCGGTATGGGCTCTGCGGCATGCGGTCCCGGCCTTGCTGATGAATATAAATTAAATGATAAAGAAGTTGACTTTAGCTTTTCTATTGTTTTAAATTAAAAGAATTTTAACCCACCTTAAGCAGAAAAATTTAAATTTCTGCTTAAGGTCGGCGTGTTTTGTTATAAGAAGGATTTTATAATGATTAAGTTGTTTAATTATGCCATAAATATTGGTGAACAAATGCTTATTTCGGGCGCCGAGGTGCACCGGGTTGAAGAAAGTATAACACGCATGTGCCGTGCATTTGGTGCCGTCAGAACCGATGTTTTTATTATTACCAGCAGTATGGTTGTAACTATTCATACACAAAATGGCGAAACATATACGCAAACTCGAAGAGTGTTAAATTCAAGTGCAAATTTTGAAAAATTGCATTTGTTGAATGATTTATCAAGAAAAATTTGCCAAAAATCCATAACCGAACAAGAAATTGAAGAGAAGTTTGACGAGGCCATCCATTGCAAGAAAAATTCGGTTTTTTCAGAATTTGTTTGTTTTGCAGTTATTGCCTGTGCATTTACTTTGTTCTTTGGTGGCAATGTAACCGAAGCGGTAATTTCTTTCTTTGTGGGTGCAATTGTAAGACTTGGCATTTATTTTTGCGGCAAGATTACCAAAAGCAAAATTTTTGATAAATTTTTAGCCGCTACCATAGCAACTACCTTGGCATTTATTGCGGTTAAAATCGGCTGGATAGGTTCTGTAGATATGATTATTATAGGTAATATAATGTCATTGATTCCCGGCATTGGTTTAACTAATGCCTTGCGTGATTTATTCACGGGCGACAGTATTTCAGGCCTTTTAAGGTTAATTGAAGCGGCTTTAATTGCACTTTCAATTGCGGCGGGATATTTCTTGGTTGCTTTCTTGGGGGGATTTGCACTATGACAACAGCAGAAATTATTCAAATTATTTCGGGCTTTGTTGGTTCGATGGGTTTTGCTGTATTGTTTAATATAAGGGGAAAACGATTTATTGCGGTTTCAATTGGTGGTTTGATTTCGTGGCTGTTATTTGTTATATTAAGCAAATTCATCAGTAACGAACCAATAAATTACTTCATTGTTGCTTGTGCAATTTCGGCTTATTCCGAACTAATGGCGATATTATTAAAATCACCAACAACAACCTTTATTACAACTGCATTGGTACCGCTAATTCCCGGTGGCTCGCTTTATTACACAATGGCATATGCTTTTCAGGGTAATATGACAACATTTTTGCAAAAAGGCGTATATACTTTGCAATTAGCTGCCGCATTAGCACTTGGAATTATTGTTTCTTCAACAATAACACGAATAACACATAAAATAATCAGACAAAAAACAGGTCTTCATTAAATGAAGACCTGTTTTATATTGCATTACTTTCTTTGTATCATAAGATAACAGTTTGTAACTTTTAAAAAATCGTGAGGAATTAAATTTTTGCAATTTTTTTATTTCAAAACCTTTATAAAATGGAACATTTCGTCGGGGCCTTCGTTTTGGTCGTGTTCTTCATCATCGGGCATAGGGTTTGTGGGTTTAAAATATTCACACCAAAACTCGTCGATTTTAAAGCCGCATTTATTAACGTAAAAATGAATGTTTCGTTTGTCAAAATACGGTGTGCAGGTGTGCCAAACCTTTGTTTCGTGGTGTAGTGCTTCAATGGCAAGCCACGCACCATAACCAATGCCTTTGCTGTGCTCTTCGGGAGATGTAAAAAGAATTTCCAGTTCGTTGTGGTGGGTTAGTTTGTCAATTTTAAGTATAACACCGCCAACCTTTTTGCCGTCAACAACAATGCGGTAGGTTTCACTGTCAGTCGCATCAATACAGCGCTCAATGGTTTTGCGAGAAATAATTTCACCATCATCATCAATATGATTATCTCGCTCGCCAAATTCCTGCAAGGCCCCATATTTAAACGCCCATTGATTGTCTAAAATAAACTGCTCGCGGTCATCGGCGGTTAAAGGAACAAGCATAACTTTCGTGTTTTTCATAGCAACCTCCTAAAAATAAAAAACTCCGGCTATTGCATACACAATAACCCGAGCTCACTCGGACACCTAATCCGGCTTACGAGCGCTACGGCACTCTGCCTCCGGTGACCTATATTCTTTTGTTTATTATAACATATAAAATTTGAAAGTCAACAACACTAAAGGGGATTGAGAAAAGTTTTAGAAAATGTTATACTAATTAAAGAGGTGCAAATACTATGAAAAAAGTTAAAGGATTGATTATAATGCTTCTAATATCACTTTCATTATTCGGAATGACCGCTTGTAATGGCGAAAATAATAAAACATCGACCTACGAACAGATTACCGCCGAACAAGCCAAAACAATTATGGATACTGAAACCGATTATATAATAATAGATGCCCGCACCGAAGAAGAATTTGCCGAGGGGCATATAAAAAACGCAATTTTAATCCCCGAATACGAAATAGCAAACAGAGCCGAAAAAGAATTGTCCGACAAAGAGCAACTGATACTTGTCTACTGCCGTAGCGGTAGAAGAAGTAAAATCGCATCCGAAGAACTTATAAAGCTTGGCTACACCAATGTAAAAGAGTTTGGCGGAATTATCGACTGGCCGTATGATATTGTGGAGTGAGGATAGTATGGGCTTATTTGATTTTATAAAGAAAATACCAACACTCAACGAAATAAGTGGTGGCCTTGGTGAATGGATGGCAAAAACATATTCTAATACCATACCCGGCGCACTCGTTTTGCATGATGTTTTAATTGACGGTGCTGACGGATACACTTCTCAAATAGATTTAGTTTTGGTTGGTAATAGAGGCATTTTTGTTGTTGAAATGAAAATGTTTAACGATGCTAAAATTTATGGTGATACAAAAAAGTCAAAATGGAATTACTACAAGCACGGCAAGAAATACGAGATTTATAGTCCATTAAAACAAAATAAAAAGCACGTTGAATATTTAAAAACATTTTTAAAAGAGTTTGGTGAAGTGCCTTGTTTTTCAATTATTACTATGGTTTGCGATGACTTTAAAATCAGTGGAGAAAAAGATAACTACACGATGATTTGTAATTCATTACCTGCTATGGAGAGAGCGATTTATAAAGTTGCAGAAGATAAACCAATAGTTTTTGATGATACTAAGAAACAGGAAATCTTCGATTACATAAAAAACAACCAACACATTGGCAAGGATGTAAGGACAGAACACAAGCAAAATGTTATTGCATATAAAGAAAATTTAGAAGAAATGAAAAAGCAAAAGATATGCCCTTACTGCAAATCTGAACTGGTTTTGCGTAATGGTAAAAACGGCAAATTTTACGGTTGTAAAAACTTTCCAAAATGCAGATACACAATGAAATTTGAAGAATAATAAAAAGTTCTTGACTTTGACGTAACGTAATACCTTATACTGTCAAATGAGAGGTGATTATTGTGAAAATGCAGATAAATGAGTTTGCAAAACTTACAGGTGTCAGTGTGCGCACACTGCACTATTATGATGAAATAGGACTCTTAAAACCCGCCCTTGTAGACGCACAAAACGGCTATAGGTTTTATGACAAAAATTCTCTCCTGCGTATGCAAGAGATACTGTTTTATCGCGAACTTGATTTC
>JAZKYB010000092.1:0-1984 GCA_045611905.1 Acutalibacteraceae bacterium
CGAATATATAGCTATGGACGGTTATGCAGCTTTAGGTAAGGTATTGACCGAGATGACTCCTGAAGAGGTTATTAAGGAAGTTACCGATTCCGGCCTCCGTGGACGTGGAGGCGGCGGCTTCCCCACAGGTAGAAAATGGGCTCTTACCGCTCCTAACAAGGCTGACCAGAAGTACGTTGTTTGTAACGCCGACGAAGGTGACCCCGGTGCATTTATGGACCGTTCCGTTTTGGAAGGTGACCCACACTGCTTAGTTGAAGCAATGATTATTGCAGGTTATGCAATTGGTGCTACCGAAGGTTATGTTTATGTTCGTGCTGAATATCCTATCGCAGTTGAGCGTTTACAAAAAGCAATTGACGATGCTCGTGAATATGGCCTTTTAGGTAAAGATATTTTCGGCAGCGGCTTTGACTTTGACCTCTTTATCCGTCTTGGTGCGGGCGCATTCGTTTGCGGTGAAGAAACTGCTCTTATGACATCTATTGAACGCAACCGTGGTGAACCAAGACCACGTCCTCCATACCCTGCAGTTAAAGGCCTTTTCGGCAAACCAACTATTGAAAACAACGTTGAAACCTTTGCAAATATTCCACAAATCATCTTAAAGGGTGCTGAATGGTTTGCTTCAATGGGTACCGAAAAATCTAAGGGTACTAAGGTATTTGCTCTTGGTGGTAAGATTGCTCATACCGGTCTTGTTGAAATTGCTATGGGTACAACCCTTCGTCATATCATCGACGAAATCGGTGGCGGTATTCCAAACGGCAAGAAATTCAAGGCAGCTCAAACCGGTGGTCCTTCAGGTGGTTGTATCCCTGCTCACCTTATTGACACCCCCGTTGACTATGATAACTTAACTGCTATCGGTTGTATGATGGGTTCTGGTGGTCTTATTGTAATGGACGAAGACAACTGTATGGTTGATATGGCTAAATTCTTCCTTGAATTTACTGTTGATGAATCTTGCGGTAAGTGTACTCCTTGCCGTGTAGGTACTAAGAGGTTGCTTGAAATGCTTGATAAGATTACATCGGGCAAGGGTACATTGGAAGATATCGACCGTTTGGAAGAACTTTGCTATTATATCAAAGCAAACTCACTTTGCGGTCTTGGTCAAACAGCTCCAAACCCTGTTCTTTCAACTCTTAACTTCTTCCGTGACGAATATATTGCTCACGTTGTTGATAAGAAGTGTCCCGCAGGCGTATGTAAAGACCTTCTTAAGTTCTCAATCGATAAAGATAAATGTATTGGTTGTGGTCTTTGCGCTAAGAACTGTCCTGCTGATGCTATTTCTAAGACTGATTATATTGCACCAGGTCACAAGCTTCCTTCTTACATTATTGATGCTAATAAGTGCGTTAAATGCGGCGTATGTATTGATAACTGTAAGTTTAAGGCAATTAGCAAAATATAAGAAAGGAGCCGAATTAAAATGGAAATGATTACTTTAAAAATTAACGGTATTACCGTTACTGTTCCTAAGGGCTCTACTGTATTAGATGCTGCCCGTGTTGCAGGCATTGAAATTCCAACCCTTTGCTTTATGAAGGATAAGAATGAAATTGGTGCTTGCCGTATTTGTATTGTTGAAGTTAATGAAGGCCGTGGCTTTAGAATGGTTACTGCTTGCGTATATCCAGCAAGTGAAGGTATGGAAGTGTTAACCAACACTGAAAAGGTTCAAAAGAACCGTAAAACAACCTTAGAACTTATTCTTTCAACCCACGATAAAAAGTGCCTTTCTTGTGCTCGCTCAACAAATTGTGAACTTCAAAAGCTTTGCCGTGCCTATGGCGTAGACGAATCAGCTTTTGAGGGCTTCAAACCGGTTTACGAACTTGATAACAGCACTCCACACTTGGTAAGAGATAATAATAAATGTGTTCTTTGCCGTCGTTGTGTTGCTGCTTGTCAAGAACAATATGTAAGTGTTATCGGTGCTAACAACCGTGGTATCGATACCGCTATCGGCACACCG
>JAZKYB010000093.1:0-1779 GCA_045611905.1 Acutalibacteraceae bacterium
TGACACATGGGAAATGTCACGAAA
This sequence comes from Acutalibacteraceae bacterium, assembly GCA_045611905.1. GTDB lineage: Bacteria > Bacillota > Clostridia > Oscillospirales > Acutalibacteraceae > UBA737. The sequence goes on from JAZKYB010000093.1 coordinate 25, forward strand.
TGACCAATGTGAAAACTTGGTAGGTAACCGTAATGTGTTTATTGACTATCCCGAATATGCATGGCTTTTGTTTGGCAAGTCTGTGCCTGCAAATATGACAACACCATCGGGCGAAGCAAAAAAGGGTGATTCGGGGGATAATCAAGGTGGCAACACTTCGACTAATACCTCCACCAACACCTCGTCTAACACTTCGAGCAGTAATACAAGCAGTAACAATAGCAAACCCAATACTTCAACAACCACATCTACAAATACAAGCAGCGGTAACAGTAAACCAACAACTTCTACAAATACACAAAGCAATACTTCTGCAAACACAAGCACTAACAATTCAAGTAATACCGCAAGCAAACCAAATATAAATTCATCCGTAAACAGTGGTACAAGCAGTAATGTAAGCACTGAAAACAGTACTCATCAAAATACAGATACAAACCAAAACCAAACTACTGAAAACACCACAACCGACAGTAGCGAAAGTAATGCGGGCGGTATAAACAGCAAGCCGCAAAACAGCGGAAAGCCCTTTGACCCTTCACTTTTAAGCGGGTCAGCAACAGGTTCAGAATATACTGATTCAATGACGGGAATTGATGATATATTTGAACGCATTTATTCGTTGAATTTATGGGTTAAAATTGCGATGGTCGTTTTTGTTGTGGGCACTGCTGTTGCAGTTATAATTGTTGTAAGAAACATTAAAATAAAGCGAAAAGATGACTAAATAATTGTTTAAACCCGAAGGTAAAACTTCGGGTTTTTTGTATTTTCGACAAAATATTTATTTACGGCTTTCTTTTTTAAAAAATATATGATATAATAAATAAAAAATTATAATGAGGTAATTTGTGATGAAACAATTTGCAAAGCGTTCAATTTCATTAGTTGTTGTTTTGATGCTTTTGTTTGTAATGTGTTTTTCAGCTACAAGCACAAGTGCGGCAACAAACGGTACAGGTTATACTAAAGCATCGGATGTAGCATACAAGACCTTCAACACATCAAGCGCATCGCAAACCTATGCGGTAACTAATGGTGTGGCAAACTGGGGCGCAAGAGATGAAGTTTGCGTTTTCCTTTCAAAATATGCTGTGGCATATTATAAAGGTAATAATACTTATGATAACCTTTCAAAATTAAAAGGTGAATCAGGTCAAACATCTTCCCCCACAAGTGCGTTATACAAATCGTTACACACACTTATGGATGTAAGTTTTACACATAACTATCAAAAAACACGCGGTTTGTATATGTATACTGACTGCATAATGAACCAAACTTCAAAGTTGGTTTCTTTCTATTCAGGCGTACTTGTAAATAGTGCGTGGGATGGTGGTGCTACATATAACCGCGAACATTGTTGGCCTGACAGTAAATGTCTTTCTAGTGGACGTTCTGACGGCGATAGTGCTGATATGCAAATGCTTCGTCCAACAGCCCCAAGTGAAAATGGTTCTCGTGGCAACAAGGCATATGGTGTTGGCAGCGGTTATTTTGAACCTTCTGATGAAGTGAAAGGTGACTGTGCTCGTATCGTGCTTTACGGTTATGTTCGTTGGGAAAATACCGGTAAAATGTGGGGCACAAGCGGTGTTATTCAAAATTTAGATACATTGCTCAAATGGATGCAAGAAGACCCGGTTGACACTTGGGAAATGGGCCGTAATGACGCGGTTCAGTCTATTACAGGCAACCGCAATGTGTTTATTGACTATCCCGAATATGCTTGGCTTTTGTTTGGCAAATCTGTTC
>JAZKYB010000094.1:0-1276 GCA_045611905.1 Acutalibacteraceae bacterium
GGCAAAAAAGCAATGGAGGTTTTAAAATAATGGTTTACCGCGTGTATGTTGAAAAGAAAAAAGAACTTGCAAATGAAGCTAAGGGTCTTTTTAATAACATAAACAATCTTTTACAAATTAAATCCGTTACTGATGTTCGCGTTATAAACCGTTATGATGTTGAAAACATTGAAAAGGATTTATTCGATTATGCGGTAAATACCGTATTTTCCGAACCACAGCTTGATAACGCCTCTGCTGACTTTGATGCAAAAGGCGGTTATGTTTTTGCTGTTGAATTTTTACCCGGTCAATTTGACCAACGTGCCGATTCGGCTGCACAATGCATTCAGCTTATTTCACAAGGTGAACGCCCAAATGTTAAAACCGCAAAAGTTTATATCATTTCAGGCAACGTAACCGATGCTGAAATCAACGAAATTAAAAAATACGTTATAAACCCTGTTGAAGCACGTCTTGCTTCACTTGAAATGCCCACTTCCCTTGCCGCCAAATATGAAATTCCAACAACAGTTGAAACACTTGACGGCTTTATTGATTTGGACAAGCAAGGTCTTGCTGATTTTGTTAAAAATTACGGTCTTGCAATGGATAATGATGATATTGCTTTCTGTCAAAATTACTTTAAATCAGAAAATCGCAATCCCACCATTACCGAAATCCGTATGATTGACACTTATTGGTCAGACCACTGCCGTCACACAACATTTTTAACCAATATTGATAATGTTGTTTTTGAAGACGAGCTTTTACAAAACACTTATAACGAATATTTACAGGTTCGTAAAAATTTAGGCCGTACAAAGCCAATTTGTCTTATGGATTTGGCAACAATTGCTGTTAGACAACTTAAAAAAGACGGCAAACTTGATAAGTTGGATGAATCTGAAGAAATCAATGCTTGTACTGTTAAAATTGATGTTGAAGTTGATGGCGTAACTGAAAAATGGTTATTATTATTTAAAAACGAAACCCACAACCACCCAACTGAAATTGAACCCTTTGGTGGTGCTGCAACCTGTATCGGTGGTGCTATTCGTGACCCGCTTTCCGGTCGAAGCTATGTTTATGGCGCAATGCGTGTAACAGGTGCTGCAAATCCATTAAAGTCGGTCAAAGAAACCATGGCAGGCAAATTGCCACAAAGAAAAATTGTTACAACTGCGGCTTCGGGTTATTCTTCTTATGGCAACCAAATTGGCTTGGCAACAGGCATAGTTGATGAAATTTATCATCCGGGCTACGCTGCTAAAAGAATGGAAATTGGTGCTGTTAT
>JAZKYB010000095.1:0-4151 GCA_045611905.1 Acutalibacteraceae bacterium
AACATTTCGGTGTCCCAAAATGCTGCACCCTTGTACACCTGACCCGAAAGTCCGCGTGCGGGTATGCCGCATTTATCGGTGTTGTGTGGTGCAATGCTGCACAAATGATAAATGCTGTAACGAAGTGCTAATTGGGCTTCATCATCGCCTTCAATAACAACATCGCTGTTTTGCCAAACCTTTTCCCAAGCAAGGCAGTGTGACGCCTTTAATTTTTCATAACCAATTTCCACAGCGGCATTAAAGTTTTCTTCGGCGTTTTCAATGCCTTCACTGTGGTAAACACCGCCAAATTTAACAAATTCAAATTTGGTGTTTGCTTGTAATTTAACGGTTGAAATATGTAAAAGATTATCGTTTTTAAAATTTTCCAAACCAATAACAGTTTCATAAATGTTAAGCTTGTTTTTCAACTGCACTGTTTCGCAATTAAGAATGTGTTTATTATCAACCGAACTTTCGCCAACATAATTTAAATGGTTGCCCGAAATGTTCCAAACATTTTTATCAATACCGGTTTTAATGGTAACTTCAACATCTGCATCTGCCAATATTGAATATTTAAGCGCCATTATGTTTTCTGTTGACATACTTAAAAAACGTTCGGCCTGAACTTTAATGTTTGTTCCTGAAACAGAAAAAACCGTTTCACGGGTGTGTATGCCATTTTTAATATCTAATTTTTGAGAATGTGAAACGGGTGTAAGCTCGCTCAGGTTAAGTTCTATGCCGTTAACCGAAACCACCGTGTATAACGGATTGGGTGCATTAACCGATTCACGCCAATTACTGCCCTCTGCCAAATCGAAAAAGCCGGCAAGGTTAACTGCAACAAGCTGTTCAGCACTATATTCCTCCATAGTACCTCTGTAACCCATAAACCCGTTGCCAAGTAAAAACTTACTTCCGTGTTTTTCAATATCAGCAACTTCAAAATTGTTTTTTTCAATAATCCATTCAGTCAGCATACACATTCCTCACTATAAAATATTATCGTAATATAATATTTTATCTAACTTATTTTGCTTTGTAAATAAGATAAACAATTATAAAAATAAAATTTACAAGTATTAGTATAGTTATTTAACTTGTTTTACTCCTCTATTTTTAATTGTTCCTTAAATTGTTGTGGTGTTATTTTGAAATATTTTTTATACAGGCGGTAAAAATTTGAATAATTGTTAAATCCCACCATAAAACAGGCCTCTTTAATCGTATGGTTGCTTCGAATCAAATTGTTGCAGCAATACAAACGACGCGCTATTAAATAATCATATGGCGAAATGCCAACATAATCTTTAAAAAGGTGTGAAATATAATATTTCGAAAAATGAAAACGATTTGAAAGTAAATCAAGCGTTATTTCTTCGGTAAGGTGCCTGTTTATATAGTCAATAATCTTGTTGACTTTATTGTTACTTGTATAAGTGTTGACAACTGCTTCATCACCTTTTTCAATTAATTTGGATAATTCAAATAACAATTGAGTTACTTTACAAGTAAGCAAAACCTGACTTTCTATGGAATTTTCTTTGGCTAAGCACAAACAATTTTCAATGTTTTCATCAATTAAAAAATTGCTGACCGCACTTGCGGTGATAAGGTTACCTTTGCCCTTTTCTTTTTTATAAATTTTTTCAAAAAAATCCAGTCTTTCAACGCCAAATTGCGACAATAAACCTTCGTTAATATGTAAAACTATCTTCTCCATATAACAGTCATCACTTCTTATTGTAACGTGCAATTCGTCGGGATTAAGTATTAAAACATCGCCTTCAGATATATTGTAAATATTGCCTTCAATATGCACGGAAGAATGCCCTTTACGATAAAATTCAACAATTAAATCTTCATCATAATGCAAAAATCCCAAGGTTGAAGAGGCCCCTCTAACCCCGTGTGAATAATGAATTTTAATATTTTTATTAACATCATAACATACCTTTTTATATTCGCCTGGCATTATAAATCACCTCACAGCAATATTGTACAACATATTAGCAAATATTACAATGGTAATTTAATAAAAAAATGTTGTATAATTAACAAGTAAACTTAAAACAATAGGAGGTTTTGTTATGAAAGACTTAAATTGTTCAGTCGTTGTTGTTGGCGGCGGCCCTGCCGGCTTAGCAGCTGCAATATCGGCAAAGAAAAACGGCGCTGAAAATGTCATCGTAATCGAACGTGAAAACAGATTAGGTGGTATTCTTAAGCAATGCATCCACGCAGGCTTCGGTCTTCAATATTTTGGGGAAGAACTTACCGGCCCTGAATATGCTGAAAAGTTTGCCGTGCTTGCAAAGGAAGCAGGCATTGAATTTATGCTTGACACTACCGCACTTAACATTAAGGATAAAACCTTAGTATGTGTTAACAGTGAAGGCATTATCAACATCCACTTTGGTGCACTTGTACTTGCTATGGGTTGTCGCGAACGTACCCGTGCAAATCTTATGATACCCGGCAGCCGTCCTGCAGGTATTTATTCAGCAGGTACCGCTCAAAAACTTATTAACATCTTTGGCCACAAGGTTGGTAACGAAGTTGTTATTCTTGGTAGCGGTGACATCGGTATGATTATGGCAAGACGTTTATCATTAAACGGTGCTAAGGTTAAGGCCGTTGTTGAAATCATGCCATATCTCGCAGGCCTTGTTCGTAACAAAGCGCAATGCCTTGATGATTTTGATATTCCGCTTTTACTTTCACACACTGTTGTTGATATCACAGGTATTGACCGTGTTGAAAGCGTTACAATCGCACCGGTAGACGAAAATCGTCGTCCTATTATGGAAAAAGCAGAAACAATTTCTTGCGACACATTGCTTTTATCTGTTGGTCTTATCCCTGAAAACGAACTCACCCGTTCAGCTGAAGTTGAACTTTCAGGCATCACAAAGGGTGCAGTTGTTAACCAATACAAGCAAACCGACAAACCTTACATTTTTGCTTGTGGTAACGTTTTACACGTTAACGACCTTGTTGACCACGTAAGCCACGAAAGTGAAGATGCAGGTAAATTTGCTGCTCTTTATGCTCAAGGCAAGCTTGAAGCCAACGCACAAATCGAAGTACAACCCGGTGACGGTGTTAGATATGTTTGTCCACAAAAGATGGTTTGCGCTGAAGAAAATGTTGACCTTTACTTCCGCACATCTGCCCCCGGTCGTGGAACAACACTTACTATTTCTGATGATACCGGCGTTCTTGTTACCAAAAAATTAGTTCGCACCACTCCCGGTACTATTGAAAAATTAACTCTTCCTGCTGATAAAGCCAAGAATGCTACCGGCAAAATCGTAGTTAGAGCAGAACATAAGGAGGAGGCATAATCATGAAAAATACAATTATTTGTACTGTATGTCCTAACGGTTGTGAAATTGAAGTAAATTACACAACAAGAGAAGATGCCGTTTTAACAGGTTACACCTGCAAAAGAGGTATCCCTTATGCTATTGACGAATGTTTCGAACCTAAGCGTACATTCACATCATCGGTAAAAATCACCGGAACTGACAGACGTATGTTGCCTGTTCGTACCACCGGCCCAATTTCTAAAGAACTTTTAATGAACGCTGCTGATGCAGTTGCAGCCATCACTGTTGAAGTTCCCGTAAAGTGCGGCGAAGTGATTGTGGAAAATTTCCTTGATACCGGTGTTAATCTTATAGCTGCAATGTCACTTTAAGGAGGAAATGCGTAATGATTAAATCTGATGTACTTATTATCGGTGCAGGCGCCGTTGGTTGCGCCCTTGCAAGAGAACTTTCAAAATACAACATCAAAGTAGTTGTTGTTGACAAAAATGATGACGTGGGCGGCGACGCTTCTAAATCAAACAGTGGCTTGTTCTCAACAAGTGCTACTATGCCTGTTGGCACATTAGAATGCAAGCTTCGTACAATTGCACACAGCATGATTTTAAACATTTGTAACGACCTTGATGTTCCTTACATTGAATGCGGCAGTATTGCTCCCATTCTTTACCCCGACCAATTGGAAACCGCAAAGGGCTTAACCGAACGTGCTTTCCAAAACGGTGTTTACGATTATGAAATTTTACCTGCTAAAGATATTTTAGAGATGGAACCCACCTTGAATCCTGAACTTTTGGGTGGTATTTACAGTCCTCGCGATAAGCAAGCAAA
>JAZKYB010000096.1:0-7578 GCA_045611905.1 Acutalibacteraceae bacterium
CAATAGAGTTTTCAACAAGCTCCTTTATAACCGAAGCGGGACGCTCAACAACCTCACCTGCGGCGATAAGCTCGGCCACATTTTTGGGTAAAACATTGATTTTAGGCATAATTACACCTCACCTTCTTAAATTTCTTTTGCTTTTTTGCAAATATCAAATAAAATTTGCATTGATTCAATCGGTGTTAAAGTATTAACATCAATCGCTTTTAAATCCTTTAAAATATCCTGTGCGGACTGCATTTCAAAGGACATTTGAACATCACTTGGGGCAACCGTTTTATAAGTTACAATACCCTCGTTTTCGCAAAGGTGCAAAATTTCCTTTGCGCGTTCGATAACAGCATTTGGAATACCGCTTAATTTTGCAACCTCAATACCATAACTGTCATCAGCACCGCCACGCACAATTCGGCGCAAAAATGTAATATCATCACCACGTTTTTTAACCGCAACGTTATAATTTTTAACGCCTTTAAGCTCGTTTTCCATTTCGGTCAATTCGTGATAATGGGTTGCAAACAAGGCCTTTGCACCAAGCTTTTTCTTATCGGCAACAAATTCAAGCACCGCACGAGCAATAGACATACCATCAAAGGTTGAAGTGCCACGACCGATTTCATCAAGTATTAAAAGACTGTGCTTGGTTGCGTTTTTAAGGATATAGGCAACCTCGCTCATTTCAACCATAAAGGTTGACTGGCCCGATGCCAAATCATCCGATGCGCCAACACGGGTGAAGATTGCATCCACCGTGCCGATTTCGGCGCTTGTTGCGGGAACAAAGCAACCAATTTGTGCCATAAGTGTGATAAGTGCCACCTGTCGCATATAGGTTGATTTACCTGCCATATTTGGACCTGTGATAATAGCACAGCGGTCATCATTCATATTAAGCAGCGTGTCGTTAGAAACAAATGGAGTTTTAATCACCTGTTCAACAACGGGGTGTCTGCCGTCGATAATGCGGATAACACCGTTTGTATTTATAAGTGGTCGGCAGTAATGGTTGTCCGCCGAAACATTTGAAAGTGATAATATTACATCAAGCTTTGCAATAGCCCCTGCCGTTTTTTGAAAGCGTATAACCTCGGCCGCCATTTTTTTGCGGATAGTGTCAAAAATTTCATATTCAACCTGAACAATGCGGTCCTTTGCGGTAAGCACACGCTTTTCAATTTCTTTTAGCTCTTCGGTTATAAAGCGTTCGGCATTAGTAAGTGTTTGCTTTCTTATGTAATCGTCAGGTACTTTATCCAAAAATGAATTTGTAACCTCGATATAATAGCCGAAAACCTTGTTATAACGCACCCTTAAATTTTTAATTCCTGTGCGTTCTTTTTCGCGGGCTTCAATTTCGGCCAAAACATCTGTACCGCTGTTCATATCGTGGCGAAGTGTGTCAACAAGCTCGCTGTATCCGTCTTTAATGAGATTACCCTCACGCACGGTTGTAGGTGCATCGGGGTTGATTGAATCGTTTATTAAATTTACAATATCCTCAAGTGTGTCAATTTCGTTATAAATTTCCTTTAACATTTTGCAGTTTGCATTTGTTAAAAGTGCTTTTATTTGTGGAAAACGGGATGCGGTAGCTGAAAGCAATAACAAATCTCTCGCATTAGCCGAGCCGTAAACCACCCTTGTCATAAGGCGTTCAATATCACGGATACCGTTTAAGCTTTCACCGATTTCACCGCGTAAAATTGTGTCGCCCACAAGTTCCTCCAATGCGTTTTGGCGCATTGTAATTTCAGAAACATTTAAAAGGGGCTGTAAAAGCCAATTTCTTATAAGGCGCTTACCCATTGCAGTTTTGGTTTTGTCAAGCACCCACAAAACCGAGCCCTTTTTGGCTTTAAGGCGCATAGTTTCGCAAAGTTCTAAATTGCGGACAGCGGTAATGTCAAGCTTCATAAACTTATTGCCTGTATAAACATTAACCATATTTACCGAAATTTGACCGTTAACGCCTGTTTCGTATAAATATTCAAGCACAGCACCAAAAGCGGCGCTTTCGGCACTATCTCTTACAAGCCCGATATTTTCAACACTTATGGTGTTAAAATGCTTTAAAATAAGCTCTTCGGTGTTTGTAAAAACAAAGCTTTTGGCATCGCGCACGGTAATCATACCGTCAAAATATTTTTCAAGATAATCATAAACTGCGGGAAGCTTGCCCTTAAAGTCATCGCTTATAAGAATTTCTTTAGGTGCAAAGCGAGAAATTTCATCCATAAGCGCAATGCTTGTTTTGTCGTTTGCAACATAGGTTGCGTGACATTCACCCGTTGAAGCATCGGTAAAGCAAAGACCGATTTCACCGCCGCAAATTGCAATAGAAGCAAGGTAGTTGTTTCTTCCCTCGTCAAGCATACTGTCTTCCATTACAGTACCGGGGGTAATGGTGCGAATAACATCACGCCTTACAATTCCCTTTGCAGTGGCGGGATTTTCAACCTGCTCACAAATTGAAACCTTATAGCCCTTTTCAACAAGTCGTGCAATATATGCTTCACAGCTGTGGAAAGGCACGCCGCACATTGGGGCGCGTTCCTCCATACCACAGTCTTTACCGGTTAAAACTAAATCTAATTCCCGAGAAGCCTTTTTGGCATCTTCGAAAAACATTTCATAAAAGTCACCCACGCGGAAAAACAATATACTGTCTTCGTGTTGTGCTTTAATGTCATTATACTGCCGCATCATTGGCGATAATTCTGCCATTTTAAACTTCCCTTTCTAAAATTTTAATATTTTCTTAATGGCAACCGCCACAAGTTGCACAACTTCCTGTGCAAGCTTCGTGTGTTTCACAGGTTGCAGGGTCTTCACCGTCAAGTGATTTTGAAATAATTGTGTTAACCTCATTCACTAATTGGTCAAGCATTGCCTTTGCGGTGTTATATTCAACCATTGAAGGGCTTGCCATAACTTGGCCATAAATTTCACGAAGTTCTTCATTAAGCTTTTTAACAAGTTCGTCATCCTTGTTTTCATCGCTTACAGCTTTTTCAAGTTCCATTCTTTTAATGTTAAACTGACCGATAGCATTTTGAAGCTCGGTATCATTATCGTTTTCAAGGCGTGCCTTTGCATAACGAATAAATCTTTCATCCGCTTGAATTGCTTTTCCTAATTCTCTTGCTACTTCAATAACGTCCATTTTAAATACCTCTTTTTTAAAAAAATTAAATTATTTCACCGTAAAGGCCGTTTTCATAACCCAAAACCTTCACGCTTACAAACTCGCCAAGCAAACTTTCGTCCGCTTTAAATTCAATAACGGCAGTGCCGTTTGTGTGGCCTGTCATAAAACCATCACGACTGCCAAAATCATCACACAACACACGGTATGTGTTGCCGATATACTTGTTTATATTTTCTTTTGCAATTTCTTCTTGCAATTTTAAAAGTTCATCAAACCATTTGCCCTTTTCCGCACGGGTGATATTATCCTCCATTACGGCGGCGGGTGTGCCGTTTCGTTTTGAATAGATGAAAGTAAACAAAGATGCAAATTTCACCTTTTCAACAAGGGTTAAGGTTTCCTTGAAATCTTCATAAGTTTCACCGGGGAAACCAACGATTATGTCACTTGTTAAATCAACATAATCTAACCTTGCTTTTGCGTTTTCGATAAGCTGCAAATAACTTTCACGGTCGTAATAGCGGTTCATTCGCTTTAAAATTTTACTGCTGCCACTTTGGAAAGGCAAATGAAGATGGCGTGAAACCTTTTTGCAGTCCCTAATAGTGTCTAAAAGTTCAATGGTGCAGTCCTTGGGGTGTGATGTCATAAACCTTATAACAAATTCACCTTCAACATCATTAAGCATACGAAGTAACTTTGCAAAGTTTACACCGTGTTCGCAGCCCTTACCGTAGGAATTAACATTTTGACCCAAAAGGGTTATATCCTTAACGCCGTTTTTAACCATTTCTTTAAATTCGGCAAGAACTTTTTCGGGCTGGCGTGAGCGTTCTCTTCCCCTTACATAAGGCACGATGCAGTAAGTGCAAAAATTATTACAGCCGTACATAATTGGAAGCCAACCCTTAAAGGTGCCGTCACGCTTTATTGGTATATCCTCAACAATGGTGTTGTTATCCATTGAAAGTTCGAAAATTCTGGGCGAACCCGAAAGGCGTTTATATAAAAATTCAGGTAATCTGTGAGAAACATGTGTGCCCATTACAATATCAACATAAGGATAACTTTTTTTAAGCTTTTGTGCAATGTGCTCTTGCTGTGACATGCAACCGCAAACAGCAACAATTGTGTTTGGTCTTTCGGCTTTAATGCGCTTTGTCATACCAACATTACCAAAAACACGCATTTCGGCATGTTCACGCACGGCACAGGTGTTAAAAATTATAAAATCGGCTTGTTCCATTTCGTCGATTATAGTATAACCGCATTGTGACAACATACCCTTTAAGCGTTCGCTGTCATTAACATTTTGTTGACAGCCAAAGGTTATAACACACGCTTTAGGGTTATTGCCGTATATATTAAAAGCAAGTTCTTTTACACGATTTGTATATACCGCTTGCTCAGAAAAATCGGTAGTTTGTGTTAGCATTTTTTGCAAGAAAAATTCTCCCTTTTATATAATCAATTTATTATACTATATATTTTAAAATAATGCAAGTAAAAAGCCCGATGAATTTTCATCGGGCTTTGATAAATTATTAGTTATTATCGTGGTTTAAAATTTGGTCAATGTTATAACGGGGTCTTCCCTTTGTTTCAAGGTAAATTTTTCCGATATATTGGCCAACAACACCAATAGAAAAAAGCTGAAGACCACCCAAAAACCAAATTGAAAGCATAATTGAAGGCCAACCGCCGCCTGCTTTTTTAAGGAAATAAGACGCTAAAACATAACAAAGCGCTAAAAATGAACAAAGCATTATAAAAAGCCCTAAAGCCATTATAAACTTCATTGGGCGAATGCTGAAAGAAGTTATCCCTTCCCACGCAAATTTAAGCATCTTTTTAGGTGAATATTTAGTCTTGCCAGCCGTTCGCTTTTTCCTGCTGTAATAAACACAGTCGGTTTTATAGCCAAGTTCGGTAACAATGCCCCTTAAAAACAGGTTGCGTTCGGTATATTTTAAAAGTTGCTTTACGGCACGGCAACTTAAAAGGCGAAAATCGGCATGATTATTAACCGTTTTAACGCCCAAAAAGTTCATAAATTTATAAAAAATTTCAGCCGTTGTTCGCTTTAAAAAGCTGTCACTTTTGCGGTCAGAACGAACACCGTAAACTATATCACAACCACCGTCAAATTTGTCAAGCATTTGTTCAATAACTGCTATATCATCCTGCAAGTCGGCATCAATGGTAATGGTGACATCGCACATTTCGGACGCCGTTTCAAGCCCTGCAACAAGTGCGTTTTGGTGCCCCACATTTGCCGCCAATAAAACACCATAAATATGGTTATATTTTTGGTGAGCTTCGGTAATTAACTGTTTTGTATTATCCGTACTACCATCATCCACAAATAAAATGCCACTGTTTTCAGCAATTTTTTGCTTTTTAATAAGGTCAAAAAGCAGGTTTGAAAGTTGCTGCAAAGTATCTTCAAAAACCTCTTGCTCGTTAAAACAAGGTACAACTATCATTAAGCGTTTCATAATAACACCTCAACACATATTATACCGCCAAACTGTCACAAGGTCAATAGAAAAAAGGCACTTAAAAAGTGCCTTTAAATCTTTAATTGATAGCATTGTTAGAACCAATTGTAATGGTGGTTGTATAATATCTTCCGCTACGATAAATTTTAGCGCTAACCTTATCGTTTGGTTTTAAATCGTTAACAATAGCGCCAAATTCGGTATAATCTTTAATGGCTTTACCGTTAAATTCGGTGATAATGTCACCCTTACGAAGACCTGCCTCTTGCGCGGGACTGCCGGTGTAAACACTTAAAACAACCGCACCCGACGGATAACCATAATATTTAAGAACTTCTTCAGTATATTTTTCGCTTAAAGTAATGCCGATGTAAGGTTCGGGCGAATTTTCTTTAGCAATAATTTTATCACAAATATCAATTGTAGTATTAGATGGAATTGCAAAACCCATACCTTCAAATTCTTCCGACACAATTTTCGAACTGTTAATACCCACTAATTTGCCGTTTACATCAACAAGTGCACCACCAGAATTACCAGGGTTAATTGCAGCGTCGGTTTGAATTAACTTAATGTCAGAATCGCTTGAAACAACACGGTTTAAACCGCTTATAACACCATAAGTTACGCTGTCCATAAATTCAAGACCACCGGGGTTACCAACAGTTATAACATACTGACCAACATTAATCTTGTCAGAATCGGCAATTTCAATTACGGGAAGCCCTGTAACATTGATTTTTATAACTGCCAAGTCAGCCGCAATATTGTAACCAACAACTGTTGCTGTGTAAGCTTTTTCGGTTTTTGTGTCCAAAAACACTTCAATTTTTGTGCCTTGTCGGTTTGTAACAGCTTCGGAAATAACGTGGTAATTGGTGATGATATAACCATTTTCTTTATAAATAACACCGCTACCCTCGCCGGTTGCATCTTGCTTGTTACCAAAAAAGCTTGTAACCGATGTTGTGGTTCTGATACCCACAACACTTGGCGTTACCTTTTTGGCCACTGCTTCTACAACCGAAAGTGCCTGTTCGTCAACATTAATGTTAACATTGTTATTTTCCAAATCCAAATGTTCGGTAACAGTATTTTCTTGGTTGCCTAAAAAATATGCAGTTGTAACAGTTGCACTTGCAATACCCACTGTGCACGCCACTGCCGCCGCAATAATTACAGTTAAAAAACTGAAACCCGATTTATTCTTTTGGGGTTTGGGTTGATAAGGGGGTGTATACTGTGGGTAGTTATTATTAAAATCGTTATTATAATTGAAGTCGTTCACGAAATCACTCCTTATTTTCAAATATAGTATAAATATATTTCGAAAAATTTATGAAAATATGAATAAAGCGTGAATTATTTTGATAAATAAATCAACAAAACCGTAATATCGGCAGGGCTAACACCCGAAATTCGTGATGCTTGTCCAATATTTGTGGGTCTGATTTTGTTTAGCTTTTCGGTTGCTTCAAGGCGAAGTCCCGTAATTTTTTCATAACAAATATCTTCAGGTATAAGCTTGTTTTCAAGACGAAGCATTTCGTTAATTTGGGCTTGTTGACGGGCAATATAACCTTCATACTTAATTTCGGTTTCAACCTTTTCACAAACCGCATCCGAAAGCGTTGGTCTTTCCTTATCAAAGGGCGCCAAATCTTTATAACTTAGCTGTGGGCGTTTAACAAGGTCCGCAAGGCGCATACCTGTTGTCATTGCGGCTGTACCCTTTTGCTCTAAAAGTGAATTCAAAGCATCGCTTGGCCCAATAAAAGTAGAATTAAGGCGGTCGATTTCGGCCTGCTTTTGCTGTGTTCTTAAAACAAATTCATCATAAACTTCTTGCGAAATCAAGCCAATTTCATGTCCAATGGGCATAAGGCGTTCATCGGCATTATCCTGCCTTAAAACAAGGCGATATTC
>JAZKYB010000097.1:0-1972 GCA_045611905.1 Acutalibacteraceae bacterium
AAAAAGATACCTAAAGACTTTTCAAATGCTTTAGCAGAAGAAATGTATAACCAAAGTAGCGATGATAATTACAGAGCATCTAAAGCTGAAATGCTTGAAGCTGAAAATCAGCCGTTGATTGATGCAGATTTTGAAGATGTTGACAAAGAAACAGGCGAAATAAAGCCAAAGCCTGAATTTTAAATTAACTATGTGTCAAGGGTTGCAACGAGCAACCTTTGACATAACAAAAGGGGGAAAATCTCAAATGAAAAAATATTTTAAAACAATGTGTGCAGGCATTATAACAATGCTGCAAGGTACAGGGGCAACAGTTGCGTTATTGTTTGCGTTAGAGTGCTTTACAAGGATTTCTTATTGCAACGGTTGGTGTGCTATTCTTCAATTCATAACCGCCACAGCTTGCATTATTACATTCTTAATTATTATCAAAATTTTAGGAAATAACAGAATTAAACTTAAAAGAAAGGACTTTATGAAATGAAAGAAAATTGCAAATGTGATGTTTGTGGCAAAGCATTTTACAGAAAGCCATCGCATATAAAAAAAGCAAAAAATCATTACTGTTCTAAACTTTGTTTTTGGGAAGGTAAAAAGGAAACTATGAAAGGTGAGAACAATCACCAATACGGAAAAAAGGGGAAAGATAACGCAAGTTGGAAAGCGGACATTATGGAAACAAATTACGGCTATATTATGATAAGAGATTACAACCATCCCTTTTGCAACAAACACGGTTGGGTGTTTGAACACCGTATAATTGCGGAACAATATTTGCTGACAGATGAAAATTCGGTGGAAATAGACGGCAAAAAATATCTTAATCCTAAATATCAAGTGCATCATATAAATTTTGATAGAAAAGATAATACGCCTGATAATCTTCAGGTATTAACTTTTAAAGAACACAGAAAAATACATAATCGCCTCAATATTTGTGAAAGAAATAACAAGGGACAATTTGTAAAAAAAGAACCTGAACTTATTAAAATAAAAAAGGTTACGGAAACGGCGATAGTGCCTGAAAAATTGAGTATTGGTGCAGCAGGATATGATTTGTATGTTGATAGCGATAAACCTATTGAAATACATCCGCACGAAACGGTAATGGTGCAATCAAATATAGCTTTTGAAATACCAAAAAATTATTTTGGGGCAATATATGCAAGAAGTGGATTGTCCACAAAAAAGGGTTTACGCCCTGCAACTTGTGTTTCGGTAATAGATAGCGATTACAGGGGAAGCGTTGGTTTGCCTATGCACAATGACAGTAACGAAGTAAGAATTATTAAACCACACGAAAGAGTGGCACAAATAGTTTTTCAAAAAGCATTACACGTTGAACTTGAACTTGTTGAAAGTCTTGGCGAAACCGACAGAGGTACAAACGGCTTTGGGAGTACAGGAGTATGATTATTAATGTTTTAGCTTCGTCAAGTCAGGGCAATGCATACCTTATAAGCGATTGCTATTCTTCAATCTTACTTGAAGCAGGCATCAGCTACAAGGAACTACAAACAAAGAGCAATTTCAAGGTTAATGACGTTGTTGCTTGTTTTGTCACACACGGGCATTTAGACCATTCAAAGGCAATAAAAGACCTTGCCAAAGCTGCAATAGATGTTTATGCACCGACAGAAACATTTGAAGCCTTGAAACTGTCAGGGCATAGATTACACGGTTTAAATGAAAATGATGTTGTAGATGTAGGAACATTTAAGGTCAAGGCTTTAAAAATGCACCACGATTGCATTTGTTTTGGGTATATGGTGTTAAGCACCATAACAGGCGAAAAATTGTTTTTTGCCACCGATACTTACAAAATAACGGTAAATCCTGCAAAGGTTGATTATATGATTTTAGAAATCAATTACCAAATGGAAATTGTCAACCGCCTTGTTAATGAGGGCATTATGGAAACAGGCATCAGGCACAGGCTTATGAATAGTCATTTTGAACTATCAAACGCCTT
>JAZKYB010000098.1:0-13118 GCA_045611905.1 Acutalibacteraceae bacterium
TTATCGTAAAAGAACACGGTGTTCTTCCCTATCCCGAAGGAACTGCTTGTGCAGAGGTTGTACTTGCGGGCGAAAAGGGTGGCTCAAGCGCAAAAACCGTATTTTTGGGCATGGGTTTTGCGGCTATTATCAAGTTTATTACAGGCGGTTTTGTTGTTGCGGCTGAATCTATCGGTCACACATTCAAGGGTCTTGGTGCTAAAATCGGCACAAGTACTTCCCCTGCAATTATAAGCGTTGGTTACATTTGCGGTCCTAAAATTTCGGCAATTTTGTTTGGCGGCGGTTTGCTTAGCTGGTTGGCAATTTCGCCAATTATTACCGCTTTCGGCAGTGCTGACGATGTTGCTAATATGTCACAAAACATTAAATACATCGGTGCGGGCGCACTTATTGCGGGCGGCCTTATAAGTTTAATTAAGTCTATTCCGTTAATTGTTAAAACCTTTTCATCGGCAATGCAGTCGCTCTTCAAAAAGCGTGCAGCAAGCGATTTAAGAACCGACCGTGATATGAATATGGTTGTTGTTATTGCGGGTATTATTATTTTAATACTTGCAATTTGGGTTATTGATATAATTCCAATTCCGCTTCTTGGCGCTGTAATGATTGTTATTTTTGGGTTCTTCTTTGCAACTGTTTCTTCCCGAATGGTTGGCCTTGTTGGTAGTTCTAACAACCCCGTTTCAGGTATGACAATTGCAACCGTTTTAATTACTGCATCACTTTTGAAGTTGTTTGGCTTTGAAAATATTATGGTTACAACCATTGCCATTGCGGCAATTATTTGTATCGTTACTGCTATTGCAGGTGATACTTCACAAGACCTTAAAACCGGTTTCCTTTTAGGTGCAACACCTAAAAAGCAACAAATCGGTGAAATTATCGGTGTTGTGGCTTCGGCTTTGGCTATCGGCGGCACACTTTACCTTTTAAGCAGCGCAACACAGGGCTTTACCGTTGATGTTGAAGCTCCACAGGCAAATATGCTTAAAACAATTGTTGAAGGTATTGTTGGCGGCAATCTTCCTTGGAACCTTATTTTCATTGGTGCTGCCATTGCGGTTATTGTTGAAATTTTAAGAATACCGGTTTTACCTTTTGCAATTGGTATGTATCTTGGCGTTGAAACAACCGCTTGCATTATGATTGGCGGTCTTATTCGCTTGTTTATGGATAAAGCAAAAATGGCTGAAGATAAGCGTGGAATGGTTGTAAATAACGGCACACTTTTCGGTTCCGGTATGGTTGCGGGCGAAGGAGTAGTTGGTATTTTACTTGCAATTTTCACCGTGCTTGGTGTTAGCGATAAAATTAAAATATTCGGTGATATTAACGGCGGTTTATTTATGATTTTGGGTGCTGTTCTTTTGGTAATTACCATTGCGGTATACTTTATTGCGTGCCTTGCGGGTACAAAAAAGGTTAATACAGATGAACAATAACCAAAAACAAAATTTTTTAGACTTTGTTCCCCACCAAAAAATTGAAAGCTTTTCAACCGACGAAAACGGTGTAATCACCCTTGAAATTGAAAACAAAGGTGTTTTCAACAGGGTGGCACAAAAGCTTTTTAAAAAACCAAAAATCAGTTATATTCACCTTGACGAAATGGGCAGCTTTGTTTGGCCGTTTATCGACGGTAAGCGTGATATAACCGAAATTGGCGTTTTGGTAAAAGAACATTTCGGTGATAAGGCCGAACCGCTTTATCCCCGCCTTTCACAGTATTTTAAAATACTTGAAAGCTATGGGTTTGTAGAGTTTAAATAAGTAAGCAAAAAGCAGACTGAATTTTCAGTCTGCTTTTTGTTTTAAATTATGTCATAAACTTCAACAATACCGCTTTTGTGGTAAAGGGAAGGGGTAACTAAAAGTGAATAACCCTGTCCGCTGTCGGCGGTCCATTCAACCGGTTTGTGTTGTGGCACTGCACAAGCACCAAGCAGCATCATCATTGCGCCGCCGTGCATAATTACCGCACCGCTTTCAAGGTTGTTTTCAAGCATATCGTTTACAATTTCATAAAGCCCAACACACAAACGCTTAATAAATTCGGCATTGCTTTCGCCGTTTGGTGCGGGGATTTTACCTGCAACCCATTCTTTAAAACGGGTGTCTAAATCTAATTCTTCGGCGGTTTTTCCTTCAAAATCGCCAAAATCAAATTCCTTTAAATTTTCAACGGGGTAAATTGGCATATTGGGGTATAAAACTGATGCCGACTGCTTAGCACGAAGTAAGGGGCTTGAATAAAGGCGGTCAATTTCGGGATAATCCACATTGTCTTTTAAGGTGCGAAGTTCATTAAGTCCTTCGGGAGAAAGTGGCATATCGGTTTTACAGCCGATGTAAAGCCCTTTTGCATTAGCGTCGGTTGCGCCGTGTCGGATAAGGTGTATTTTTAAAGTTCGCATTAAAGCACCTCCAAAATTTCACTTATAATTGTGTTTGAAAGCAACATTCCCGGGTTAGTTAAAGAAAAGTTGTTGCCATTTAAAACACCTAAACCGTTTTTTGCAAACAGTTCACATTTTTTAATTGCATTTGGGGATAAAATATCGGTTTCAACACCTTTTTTAAGGCGAAGCGACAGCATAATTTGTTCCCCTAAATCGCCGCCGTCACCATCGGGAATGGGTGTGTTGCCTTTAATAAATTGTTTAAGGTCGCGTGGATAGAAAAAGCGCTTGCCATTTAAAAACGAGTGGGCTGACGGGCCAATACCTAAATATTCATCACACTGCCAATATTTTAAATTGTGCCGACTTTCAAAAGAATTTTTGGCAAAATTTGAAATTTCATAATGGCAAAAGCCGTTGTTTTCAAGGTGTTCACACATAAACAAATATTGGTCAGAAACCCCATCATCATCGGGCAAATTAAGGGTGTTTTGAATTTTAAAAAACTTGGTGTTTTCTTCAATTTTTAAAATATAAGCCGAAATGTGTTGTGGGTTTAAATTTATTAAAAAATCAAGCGATTTATTAAGGGTTTCGCAGTTGCTGTTTGGAAGCCCCAACATTAAATCAAGCGAAATGTTATCAAACCCCAAATCCCTTGCAATTTTAACGGCATTTTCGGTGTCGGCTGCGGTGTGTCGCCTGCCAAGAAGCGAAAGTTCGTTGTCGTCACCACTTTGTGCACCAATAGAAATGCGGTTTATACCCGCCGTTTTTGCGTTTTGCAAAATTTCCAAAACATCGTCAGAAGGGTTTAATTCTAATGTAATTTCGGCATCATTCGTTACATTAAAATTTTCATAAACTGCCTTTAAAAGCGGCACTAAACGGTGGTTTAAAAGCGACGGTGTGCCACCACCCAAGTAAATAGTATCAATGGGACGGTTTATTTTGCCGCCCCATTGTTTTATTTCTCTTATAAGTGCAGTTAAATAACTGTCGATAAGGTCCTCATTTGTAAAGGCAGAATAAAAATCGCAATAAGCGCATTTGCCGTTACAAAACGGAATATGTAGGTATAAACCTAAATTAGTCAAGAATTTCACCCATTTGGTTAGGACCAACCAAGGCAGCATTAGCTTCGTCGGTATCAATGTGCATTGCAAGTGCGTAAGAAGGACTTACACGGGCAATAACATCACCGAAAACAAGTGAACGGCCGTTGGTTTCAACCTTAACAGAAACGATTTGTTTGTCATTGATGCCGTATTTTTCAGCATCGGCAGGGGTCATGTGGATGTGGCGCTTTGCAGCAATAACACCTTGTGCAAGTTCAACTTCGCCCTTAGGACCAACAATTTTACAAGCACCACTGCCTGCAACATCGCCTGATTCACGAATAGGAGCGGTAACACCAATAGCGCGCGCATCAGTTAAAGAAAGTTCAACCTGTGTGTCAGGGCGAACAGGACCTAAAATAGATGCCTTTAATGAAGATTTTGCACCAACAATGGTAACCTTTTCTTCACAAGCAAATTGACCGGGTTGTGAAAGGTCTTTTTTAGGGGTAAGCTTGTATCCTTCGCCGAAAAGAATTTCTAAATCCTTTTGTGAAACGTGAATGTGACGAGCAGAAATTTCAACCAATACTTCTTTTTTCATATTTATTACTCCTTAAAACTTTTTCTTTGACTTTATTTTAACATATTTTTGCCATAATTCAAGTGGTTTGTTGGAAATTTTGTAATTGACTTTATTTGGCTTATAATGTAAAATATTATTAATAATATAATAAAGTTAGGGTGTTTTAAATGAAACCTGTTTACAAGCGTGTGCTTTTAAAATTAAGTGGCGAAGTTCTTGCCGGCGAAAAGGGCGTTGGTCTTGACTTTGACAAGGTGCTTGAGGTTTGCGAAAAGGTTAAGGACTGTGTCGATATGGGCGTGCAGGTTGCTATCGTTGTTGGCGGCGGCAACTTCTGGCGTGGCCGTTCAAGCGGTAAGATGGACCGTACCCGTGCTGACCATATGGGCATGCTTGCAACCTCTATCAATGCACTTGCATTAGCTGACGGTCTCGAACAGCTTGGTGTTAATGCTCGTGTTCAAACTGCTATTGAAATGCGCCAAGTGGCCGAACCTTATATTAGAAACAAGGCAGTTCGCCATTTGGAAAAGGGCAGGGTTGTAATTTTTGGTTGCGGCACAGGCAACCCATTCTTCTCAACCGATACCGGTGCGGCTCTTCGTGCGGCTGAAATTGGTGCTGATGTTATCTTCAAAGCCACCAATGTTGACGGTGTGTTTGACAGTGACCCCAAAAAGAACCCCAATGCCAAAAAGTTTGACACACTTACCCACCACGAAGTGTTGCAAAAAGAACTTCACGTTATGGATGCTACCGCAGCTTCACTTTGTATGGATAACAACATTCAAATTTTGGTTTTCAATTTAGACAACCCACAAAATATTGTTTCTGCTATGGTGGGCGAACCCATCGGCACTATTGTTAAGTAATTTGTAAGGAGAGTATTTATGAACGAACTTATTAAAAATACCGAAGAAAAAATGTTAAAAACTCTTGGCGTTTTGGAAAGAGATTATAAATCTATCCGTGCAGGCCGTGCAAATGTTTCGATTTTGGACAGAATCAGTGTTGATTATTACGGTTGTCCAACCCCCATTCAACAAATGGCTGCTGTTTCGGTACCAGAACCCCGCATTTTAATGATTCAACCTTGGGATGCAACCACCTTAAAGTCAATTGAAAAGGCAATTTTAACATCTGACATTGGTATTAACCCACAAAATGACGGTCGTGTTATTCGCCTTGCTTTCCCACCACTTACCGAAGAACGCAGAAAAGAAATTGTTAAAGAAGTTAAAAAAGTTGCAGAAGATGCAAAGGTTGCAATTCGCAACACCCGTCGTGATGCTTTAGAAAAATTAAAGGCACTTAAAAAGGGCAACAGCATTACCGAAGATGATGAAGCGAACGGCGAAAAGAAAATTCAAAACCTTACCGACAAATACTGCAAAGAAATTGACAGTATGTCAAGCGATAAGGAAAAAGAAATTTTAGAAATCTAATTTATTATGGCGGTCTCTATAAGGGACCGCTTTTTAGACACAGCCCAAAGGGTAAGGTGATTTTAAAATGCAAAAAAAGAACGAAAACCGCATTTTGCCACAGCACATTGCAATAATAATGGACGGTAACGGCCGTTGGGCAAAAAATCGTGCTTTGCCACGCACAGCGGGACATGTTGCGGGGGCAAAAACCTTTAAAAATATTGCAAGATATTGCAACAAAATCGGTCTTAAATATTTAACGGTTTATGCCTTTTCCACGGAAAATTGGAAAAGACCTGCCGACGAAGTTGACGGCATTATGAATTTGCTTCGTGATTATTTAAAGGATGCCGAAAACTTTAAGGATGAAAATATCCGGGTGCGTTTTATTGGCGACCGCACACCCTTGGCTGATGACATTAAACAACTTATGGCAAAAAACGAAGAAGATTCGAAAAATGCCACGGGGCTTACACTTTACATTGCCATAAATTATGGCGGCCGTGATGAAATTGTAAAAGCGGTACAAAAAATTGTGGACAGCGGCGTTAAGGCAGAAGATGTTAACGAAAAACTAATTTCTGATATGCTTTATACCTATGACTGCCCTGACCCTGATTTTATTATTCGCCCAAGTGGTGAATACCGCATTTCAAATTATCTTATTTGGCAGTCAGCATATTCTGAATTTTGGTATTCTGATATTTTGTGGCCCGATTTTACCGAAAAAAATTTAGAAAAAGCAATAGCGGATTTTAACAAACGAAACCGCCGTTTCGGAGGAATTTAAAAAATGAAAACAAGAATTATTTCCGGCCTTATAATGGGTGTTATTGTAATGTCGGTTTTGGCGCTTGGCTATACCATAAACCCAATTTTCACCACAGTTTTTATTGCCATTGTTGCCACAATTGCAACCTATGAGCTTATACACAATGTTGCAAAAATTAAAAGCAAAACCGCAATAATTGTTTCAATGCTTTACACCGCGGTTGGCGTTGTGAATTTTGCTTTGGGCGGTTTTAAAATTTTGGGTTACACCATTACAACCTATCACATAACAGTTGTTTATGTTTTAATTGCTGTTTTTGTAATTCTTAAAAAACATAAAGAATTTGACCTTTCGGCAATTTTGTCAATTTGTGTTATGCCTTTCATTATGGCGTATGCTTTTGGAAGTTTGGAAAAAATTGCAAACTTTGGTGCGGTTTACAATTTCGAATTAAGTCCTATTTCAACATCAAAGGGAATATATTATTTATTAATGATGCTTAACTTTTCGTCACTTTGTGATATGGGTGCTTATTTTGTGGGCGTTACCATTGGCAAACATAAATTATGCCCTGAAATCAGCCCTAAAAAAACCATTGAAGGTGCAGTTGGCGGCGTTTTAACAAGTGTTGTTTTTTCGTTTGTTTTCAGTTTTGCTTTCAGCATGACCGAAAAGTTAATACCTTGCCTTGTTTTAACCTTGCCACTTTGCATTGTTGGTATGCTTGGTGACTTGTTTGCATCAACCATTAAGCGTTCGGTTGGCCTTAAAGATTATGGTAGCTTAATACCCGGCCATGGCGGTGTGCTTGACCGTGTTGACAGTATTTTGCTTATTTCCCCCATCTATCTCATTTTAATCAGTCTTGGGGTGCTATAATGAAAAAACTGATTATTTTGGGCTCGACAGGGTCGATAGGTACCCAAGCGCTTGAGGTTTGCCGCCGTGATGGTTATACCGTTGTTGCTTTGGCAGCGGGCGGAAATATAGATTTGCTTGAAAAACAAGCAAGAGAATTTAAAGTTAAAGCGGTTGCGGTTTTTAACACCCAAAAAGCCGATGAACTTAAAATAAAGTTAAAAGATACTGATATAAAGGTTTTATCGGGTCAAGACGGTGTTTGTGAAGTAGCGACAATGGATGCCGACATTGTGCTTAATTCAATTGTTGGCATTGCAGGTCTTCGCCCAACACTTTCCGCTATTGAAAGTGGGCACGATATTGCTTTGGCAAATAAAGAAACCTTGGTTACAGGTGGCGATATTGTTAAAAAAGCCGCCAAAGAAAAAGGCGTTAAAATTTTGCCTGTCGACAGTGAACATTCGGCAATTTTTCAGTCGCTTCAAGGTGCACCCCAAAAATCGCTTAAAAAGATTTTGCTTACGGCGTCGGGTGGTCCGTTTTTTGGTAAAACCCGCAAAGAACTTGAAAATGTAACGGTTAAAGAAGCACTTGCCCACCCAAATTGGTCAATGGGCGCAAAAATTACTATCGATTCGGCCACACTTATGAATAAAGGGCTTGAAGTTATTGAAGCGGTGCATCTTTTTGACATTTCAGCAAACGATATAGAAGTGTTGGTTCACCGCCAAAGCATTTTGCATTCGGCGGTTGAACTTTCGGATGGTGCGGTTATCGGTCAGCTTGGCACACCCGATATGCGTTTGCCCATACAATACGCTTTAACCTATCCCGAAAGAAGCAATTATGCTTTTGAAAAATTAAGTCTTGCCGATATTGGCACCTTAACCTTTCAAAAGTCGGATACCGACACCTTCCGCTGTTTGCCACTTTGCATAAAGGCAATAAACGAAGGCGGTCTTCGTCCAACGGCTGTAAATGGCGCAAATGAAGAAGCGGTTAAGCTTTTCTTACAGGGTGAAATTAAATTTTTACAAATTGCCGAACTTGTTGAAAAAGCAGCATATTCGGTTAATAATAAAAAAGAATTTAGTTTACAGGATGTTTTGGAGTGCGATAAATTAAGTCGCGCTGCAGTAGATTCTTATATTTAGGTGATAAAAATTACAATTTTAGAAATTTGGGGTGCAATTTGGCCCTATCTTGCAGCAATTTCACTTTTTTTAATTTTAATAGTTATTCACGAATTCGGTCATTTCATTGCCGCAAAGCTTTTGGGCGTAAAGGTTAATGAATTTGCTGTTGGTTTTGGTCCACGACTTTTTGGTTTTAACAGTGGAGAAACCAAATATTCCTTTAACCTTGTGCCGCTTGGCGGATATTGTGCGATGGAAGGTGAAGAGGAAAACAGCGCTGACAGTCGGGCATTTTGCAATAAATCGGCTTGGCGACGCTTTTTAATAGTTGTAATGGGCGCCGTTTTCAACTTGGTTTTGGGGCTTATTATTGTTGCAATAATTTTGGCACCGCAAAAAGCGTTTGCTTCTACCACTGTTGCCGAATTTAGCGAAAATGCGGTTTCACAACAAAGCGGACTTATGGTGGACGATAAAATTGTTGAAATTGAAGGCAGAAAAATTTTTGGCATTTATGATATGAATTATGCCTTTACAAATGTTGATGACGGCAGTCTTGATATGACGGTTGTGCGTGATGGTAAAAAGGTAGAACTTAAAAGTGTTAAGTTTGAAACTGATGAAATGGAAGGCATAACCTATATAAAGTGGGATTTTAAGGTTTACGGCATTAAGAAAACGGTTGCAAGCTTTGTAAAACAAACCTTTAAAACCACCGTGTCATATTGCGCTATAATTTGGCGCAGCTTGGCCGATTTAATCGCGGGCCGTTATGGTGTAAGTGCAATTTCCGGGCCGGTGGGTATGACGGTTAACATTGCCGATGTGGCAAAACAAAATTTTATGGACCTACTTCCCGTTATGGCGCTTATAACGGTGAACTTGGGTATATTTAATTTATTGCCCATACCTGCGCTTGACGGTGGCCGTTTGGTTTTCATTTTGTTTGAAATGATTTTCCGCAAAAAAGTGCCCGAAAAATATGAAAATCTTTTGCACACCATTGGTTTTATGGTTTTAATCGGCATAATGTTGCTTGTCACGTTTAAGGATATTATAGGATTGTTTTAAATAGGATGATGAAAATGTTTACAAACGATATTACTAAAAAGGTTGCAGTTGGCAATATATTTGTTGGCGGCGGTGCCCCAATAAGTGTTCAGTCAATGCTTTGTGCCGAAGCACACGATATTAAGGGTAATGTTGAACAGGCATTACGCCTTCAAAAAGCGGGTTGTGACATTGTGCGTGTTACCGTGCCCGATATGGAAGCGCTTAAAACAGTTGAAGCACTTAAAAAAGAAATTAAAATACCCCTTGTGGCCGATATCCATTTTGATTATCGTTTGGCAATTGAAAGTGTTGCCGCAGGGGTAGATAAAGTGCGTATAAACCCTGGCAATATTGGTGATGACAGTCGTGTTAAAGCCGTTGCCGATGCTTGTAAAGCGGCAGGTGTGCCAATTCGAATTGGTGTTAATTCGGGTTCGCTTGAAAAAGAAATTTTACAAAAATACGGCGGTGTAACACCTGAAGCTATGGTGGAAAGCGGTCTTTACCACATTTCCCTTTTGGAAAAGTTTGATTTTAATGACATTGTGCTTTCTTTAAAATCATCTGACACATTTAAAATGTATAAAGCGTATGAATTGGCGGCTGAAAAGTGCCAATATCCGTTGCACCTTGGTGTTACTGAAGCAGGAACTGAAAATATCGGCGTTATAAAATCGGCCGCAGGTATTGGCGGTTTATTACTTCGTGGCATTGGTAATACCATACGCATTTCATTAACCGATGACCCCGTGAAAGAAGTTGAAGCGGGTATTAAATTATTAAAAGCATTAGGTATTAGACAGGATGGCATAAAATTTGTTTCTTGCCCAACCTGTGGCAGAACACAAATTGACTTAATAAAAATTGCCCGTGATGCCGAAATGCGACTTTCTAATGTAAATAAAAATCTTACGGTTGCTATAATGGGCTGTGTTGTAAACGGCCCGGGTGAAGCATCGGCGGCTGATATTGGCATTGCAGGCGGCAAGGGCTGCGGCGTGCTTTTCAAAAAGGGTGAAATCATTTGCAAATTGCCCGAAGAACAGCTTTTAGATGCTCTTATTGAGGAAATTGAAAAAATGTAAGGAGAATTTAAATTGGCTACCCCTTTATTTTTAGAAGTGTTTGGCGAATATTTTGGTGAAGAGATTAAAAAAGATTTAGAAACCGCCATAATGGATAAATGCAACCTTGATATTGAAAGCAGAACACTTTTGGTTTCTTTAAATTCTAATAAATACATAAGGCAAGCAGTTTTGTGTGAAGTTTCAGATACCCTTAAAAACTTTTTAAAGCTTACAAAATGTAATGTTGACATCTGCTTTTTAGCAGATGCATTTTGTGTTGCCGCTTGTGAAGATATAATAAATGAAATAAGGCATAAAAGTGCTGTTTTAAACGGTTATTTTAATGGTGCCGATTATGTAATAAATGGTGATGAGGTAACAATAAATTTAAAGCATGGCGGCCATGAAAAAATTAAAAGCAGCGACTTTGAAAAAACATTTTCAAATATTTGCAGCAATAGATTTGGTAAAAAATTTGCGCTTACATTTGACGGACAACTTAAAGATGTTGAAATTGAAGCGCCAAAGCCGGTTGCTGATTTTGCCCCGCAAGCGCAACCTAAAAAAGCCGAAGAAAAACCGCAAATTACATTTGAAAAGCGCCAAGAAAAACCCGCAAACGGCGTGGTTTACCTTGATAATCCCAAGCTTTTTTACGGCCGAAGAATCGATAACAATGTAAAACGAATGATTGATGTGACCCCCGAAGACAGTATGGTTTCTTGTTGGGGTGAGGTTTTTGGTGTTGAAGTTAGAAAAATTAACACCCGCCGTGGCGAAATGAATATCGTTAATTTTTCGGTTTCTGACTATACAAACTCTATCAGTGCATCCCTTTTTATCGACATCAAAAAAATGGATGACATTAAAAGTCTTAAAAACGGCAACTTTATTCTTATAAACGGCAGTTATGAATTTGATAATTATAAAAAAGAACATATTATAAAGCCAACGGCAATGGCGCTTTTGCAACCCTATTTTGAAATGGATGAATACGAAGGCGAAAAGCGTGTTGAACTTCATTGCCACACCAATATGTCGGACAAGGATGCCGTTTGTCCTGCTGAAGATTTAATAAATCAAGCATATAAATGGGGACATAAAGCCATTGCCATTACCGACCACGGTGTTGTACAGGCATATCCCGCTGCCGCAGGTGCGGTAAAGAAAATCAGAAAAGCGGGTGGCGATTTTAAGGTTATTTATGGTGTAGAAGGTTATTTTGTTGATGATGTAAACAATGATATAACAAACCTTACACCAAAGCAGATTAAACGCTATCACCAAATTATTTTGGTTAAAAATGCGGTTGGTCTTAAAAATCTTTATAAGCTTGTGTCAGACGCCCACATTAACAATTTCAAGGGCAGACCATTAACCCTTCGCAGTAAGCTTGACGAATTGCGTGAAGGTCTTATTGTTGGTTCGGCTTGTGAAGCGGGCGAGCTTTTCCAAGCGGTTTTTGAAGGCAAACCACACGAAGAACTGTTAAGAATTGCAAGTTATTATGATTATCTTGAAATTCAACCGCTTGGTAATAATGACTTTATGGTTAGAAAATCTACCGAACCTGACGAAAAAAACAAAAAGGGTGAGGTTATACCAAACCCATACCGTCATGTGACAAGCATTGAAATGCTTAAAGCGTATAACCGCAAAATTGTTGAAATTGCGGACGAACTCGGAAAACCTGTTGTTGCAACGGGTGACGTGCACTTCCTTAAAAAGAGTGATGAAATAATCCGTAAAATTTTGCTTGCGGGTCAAAATTATGACGATTTTGATTATCAAGCTCCGCTTTACCTTAAAACAACCGGTGAAATGCTTGAAGATTTTTCATATTTCGGCGACAGGGCTTATGAATTTGTTGTGGAAAATCCAAACAAAATTGCCGAAATGATAAGTGGGGATATTATCCCCGTTCCCGAAGAAAGCCATCCCCCTGTTATTGAAGGTTCGGATGATATGCTTAGGGAAATTTGTTGGGCAAATGCCCGTAAAAAATATGGCGAAACTGTGCCTGAAGTTGTTGTAAAGCGCCTTGAAAAAGAACTTAATGCAATTATTTCAAACGGCTTTTCCATAATGTATATTTCGGCGCAAAAGCTGGTTGCGTTTAGCGAAGAAAACGGCTATCTTGTTGGTTCGCGTGGTTCGGTTGGTTCGTCTTTTGTTGCCACAATGGCGGGCATATCCGAAGTTAACCCCTTGCCACCACATTATGTTTGTCCCGAATGTCAATACAGCGAATTTTTCTTAAAAGGTGAAGTGGGTTCGGGCTTTGACTTGCCCGAAAAGAAATGCCCACATTGTGAAAAAATGCTTGTTCGTGACGGTCACGACATACCTTTTGAAACTTTCTTAGGGTTTAAGGGTGACAAGGTGCCTGATATCGACCTTAATTTTTCGGACGAATTTCAAACCGAAGTTCAGCGTTATACCGAAGAACTTTTTGGCAGCGAAAATGTGTTTAAAGCGGGTACAATTTCGACTATTGCCGAAAAAACTGCTTTTGGTTTTGCCCGTGCCTATGCCGAAAAGAAGGGCATAACCCTTTCAAATGCCGAACTTGACCGTTTGGCAAAACTTGTTGAAAAAAGCAAAATCAAGGCAACAACCGGTCAGCACCCTGCGGGTATGATTGTTGTGCCACGAAATGAAACAATTTATGATTTTTGCCCCATTCAATACCCTGCAAACAAGCCCGAAGCGGGTGTTACCACCACCCATTTCGACTTCCATTCAATTCACGATAC
>JAZKYB010000099.1:0-1081 GCA_045611905.1 Acutalibacteraceae bacterium
GCTTTGGACAATTGCCAAAATTTTAATGATACCGCTTACCTGTGGTATTGGTTATGAAGTGCTTAAGTTTTGCGGAAGATATGATAATGTTATTACCCGCATTATTTCGGCGCCGGGCATGTGGTTACAGCGTGTTACCACAAAAGAACCAACCGACGATATGATAGAAATTGCGATAGCGGCGCTTAAAGCGTGCGAACCGGAAGTTCCCGATGTTGACAGAACGGGGTGCTGTAATGACAATATTTGAGGCATACAACACCATTTCAAAGCGTTTGTCGGCGGCAGGCATAGATGACAGCAGTTTTGAAGCAAGGGCAATTATCCGCCATGTTACCGGTCTTTCAAATGCTGAAATCACCGCAAACCCAATGCGAAACTTAACCGAATTTCAAGAAAATAATATAACCGCAATTTTGCGTCAGCGTGAAATTCGCTATCCGCTTCAATATATTTTTGGCGTTTGGAATTTTTATAAATATAAATTCAAGGTTGGCGTTGGGGTGCTTATCCCACGAAGCGACACCGAAATTTTGGTGGAAACCGCAAGTGAATTTTTAAAGGATATTGAAAACCCACAGGTGCTCGATTTATGTGCAGGCAGCGGTTGTATAGGCATTTCACTTGCAAAGGATTATCCCGATGCGGCAGTGGTTATGCTTGAAAAGTATGAAGAAGCGGCAAGATATATAAACCAAAATATCGAACTTAATTCGGCATATAACACCATGCTTTTAATGGGCGATGCGCTTTTGGGAGATGGCGGTGTGGTTGAATATGATTTAATCGTTTCAAATCCACCATATATACCGCAAAGTGAAATTTGCGATATGAATGAAGAAACCCAGTTTGAACCTAAAACCGCCCTTTTGTGTGAGGGCGACGGACTTTTGTTTTACAAAACAATTGCTGAAAAGTATAAAACTGCACTTAAAAATGGCGGTATGTTGGCTTTTGAGGTTGGGTATAAACAAGCCGACAGCGTTTGTGAAATATTAAAACAAAACGGTTATAAGGACATTAAAACAGTTAAAGATTATAACGGCATAAATCGTGTGGTTTGTGCAATAAAATAAACGGA
>JAZKYB010000100.1:0-14543 GCA_045611905.1 Acutalibacteraceae bacterium
AGCTTGAACATAGCAGAAAGAATAAAAAGCATTTCCGCGCAAAACGAACTTGATGTTGCAACGCTTTTAGAAGATGGTATTTTATCTAAAAAAACTGCTAAACTGTGGCTTTCAAAAACCGAATTTTACACACATTTAGAAAATGCGGTTATGATGGATAACTTCCCCCGTGGCAGTTATGAACTTGCGGTTAAAAACATTATAAACTTTAATTTCAAACGCTCTACCGCGTGGGGCGGCGATATTACGGTTTTGTCGGAAGATATTTCATATATTTTAGAAAACAAGGGCACCGCCGTTATTTTGGCGGGTGAAAGCCGTGCGGCAAGAGTGCTGTGTGATGCTTTGTGTGAAAAAAACTTTAACGCCATTTTAAGCGATAGCCCACAAATGCTGCCAAACACCGTTTTTGTAACCACCGGTGGCCTTTCGGACGGGTTTGAGATTTTAAGCCAAAAATTTATGCTTATAACCCACCGATATATTCCGTCCGACCGCAAAAAAACAAAGAAAAAGTTAAAAAAAGGGCAAGAAATTGGTTCGCTTGATGAACTTAAAAAGGGCGATTATGTTGTGCACGAAGCACACGGCATTGGTATTTTTGACGGTATAAATCGTATCACCAACAGCGGTGTTACGAAAGATTATATTAAAATTAAATACGCAAAAAGCGATGTTTTGTATGTGCCGGTAACACAGCTTGATTTGGTTTCTAAATATATCGGCAGCGCAACCGAAGATGCGGCCATTAAAATTAACCGTTTAGGCGGCAGCGAATGGCAAAAAACACGTACCCGTGTTAAAAAAGCGGTTAAAGATATGGCAAAACAATTAACCGCACTTTATGCAAAGCGTATGTCGGTTAAGGGATATGCCTTTTCACCCGATACCGATTTGCAAAACGATTTCGAACGAAGATTTGAATACGACGAAACCGATGACCAACTAAGGTGCATTAACGAAATTAAAGCCGATATGGAACGAGAAGTGCCAATGGACCGTTTACTTTGCGGTGATGTTGGCTTTGGCAAAACCGAAGTGGCTTTGCGCGCCGCCTTTAAATGTATAAGCGAAGGCAAGCAATGCGCATTATTGGTGCCCACCACAATTTTGGCATTACAACATTACAACACTATTGTAAGGCGATTTGGTGAAATGCCCGTAACGGTTAAGCTTTTAAACCGTTTTGTCACACCAAAACAACAGCAAAAAATTATAACTGACCTTAAATGCGGTCGGCTTGATATGGTTGTCGGCACACACCGACTAATTTCAAAAGATGTAAGCTTTAAAGATTTGGGACTTGTTATAATTGATGAAGAACAACGCTTTGGCGTTGCCCAAAAAGAACGCTTTAAAGAATTATACCCATCGGTTGATATTTTGACATTATCGGCAACCCCTATCCCCCGCACACTCAACATGGCGATGTCAGGGCTTCGTGATATGTCATCCATCGATGAAGCACCGGGTGACAGACACCCTGTTCAAACCTATGTTTTAGAACAAAATATGGGCATTTTGACCGATGCAATTCGCAAAGAAATTCGCCGTGGCGGTCAGGTTTATTATTTGCATAATAATATTGACACCATTACAAGCACCGCCGCAAGAATAAAGCAAAAGGTCCCTGAAGCGAATATCGCCGTTGCACACGGAAGAATGACCGAAGACGAGCTTTCAAATGTGTGGAAACAGCTTTTAGAACACGAAATTGATGTTTTGGTTTGCACAACCATAATTGAAACAGGCGTTGATGTGCCCAATGCAAACACCCTTATAATTGAAAACGCCGACCGAATGGGGCTTTCACAGCTTCATCAATTGCGTGGTCGTGTTGGCCGTTCGCCACGAAGAGCTTATGCTTATTTTTGTTTTACACCCAATAAACAACTAAGCGATGTTGCATCAAAACGACTTGAAGCCATAAGAGAATACACCGAATTTGGTTCGGGCTTTAAAATTGCAATGCGCGACCTTGAAATAAGGGGTGCCGGCAGCATTTTAGGTGGCGAACAACACGGTAATATGGAATCTGTTGGGTATGATATGTATTTAAAACTGTTGTCACAAGCAGTTAATGAAGAAAACGGCATTGTGCCCGAAGATGATATACCTTGTACGGTTGACCTTAATGTTTCGGCACATATACCCGAAAGCTATATTGAATCACTTCCCGCACGGCTTGGCATATATAAACGCATTGCCGCAATTCGCAACGATGATGATGCAAGCGATGTTATTGATGAATTGTGTGACCGTTTCGGCGAACCGCCCAAGGCAGTTATGGGGCTTATTGATATTGCAGTTTTGCGTAACAAAGCGGCCGATAACAAAATTGCCGAAATTACATCAAACGGTAATACCGCAATTTTGCATATAAACTCTATCGAACCCGCAGTTATGCACAAGCTTGCCGACAAATATCAAAACCGCTTTTTGCTTAAAGCGGGCGACAAACCGCTTTACACCATAAAGTTGTTAAAAAACCAAACTATGACCGATTTTATAACCGAACTTATTTCGGCTTTATAAGACACAAAATTTTAGTAGACTTTTTAAACAGTTTATTATATAATAAGTATTGTAAATTTTTTTCGGAGGAAAAATAAATGAAGTTAACAAAAAAACTTATTGCACTTGTTATTGTTTGCATTATGGCATTATCTATTACAGGTTGCCACAAAAAGAATGAAGTCGCCGTTACCATAAACGGTTATGAATTTACATCCGGGTATTATATGTGTGCGCTCGTTAACGCATATTCTGAAGGTCAAAATACCGTTTACGAAAGCAAAGAAGACACCACTTCTGAAATTAACTATTTAAAAGAAAAAATTGATGATAAAGAATTTTCAGTTTGGGTTAAAGACCGTGCAATTGACCTTTTGGAAGAAATTGCAACTTACAAAAAACTTTGCGATGACAATAAAATAGAAATTACAACCGAGATTAAAGAAAACGCTGAAACCAATGCTTACTATATGTGGTATTACTACGGATATGGCTCTTATTTCGAACCTAACGGCGTAAGCTATGAAACCTATAAGAAGTTCACACTTGACAGCTATTGCCAAACACTTTACTTTGAACATCTTTACGGTGAAAAGGGCGAAAAAGAAATTGCCGCGGCTGATGTTGAAAAGAAACTTTATGACAACTTTATCATTGCTGATTTAATCGATGTTACATTTAGCCAAGAAACCACCGAACAAAAAGCAGAAACCAAAACAAAGTTTGAAGGTTATTTTAACGATTTGAAAGCCAACAAGAAAACCTTTGAACAAGTTTATAAAGAACATAATGACATCAAAGAAGATGATGAAACCGAAGATACCACAACCGACAGCGAAGATACTGAAGTTTCAAAACCACTTGATGAATATGCCCAAATTTTAGGCGCTAAAGACAGCGGTTATGACCACGATTATTATGACGATATAAACAAAATGGCAACAAACGAAGTTAAGCTTATCACCAAAAAGGATGATTCAGGTTATCTTTTAGTTGTTAAAAAGGATATTAAGGCAGACCCTTATTACCGCGAAACTTTGGATATGACTGTTCGCCATCTTTTAAAAGACACCGAATTCAACACTGATATGGAAAAGCTCTTTAAAGATGCAAAAGCAGACATCAACAGCTATGCGGTTGACCGTTTCAAAGTTAAAAACATTAAAGAACCTTCATATTCATAAAAAATAGACAAACCGCTTTGCGTTGCAAGGCGGTTTGATTTTTTTAAAACCAAAACCGACTGTGCAATAATTAAACTACACAGTCGGTTTAAAACATTTCAATATTCATTTTTATTTTTTCTTCTTTCGTTCTTCCGTTTTAATACCTGATGCGGTACTCCATTTCTCTGAGGGCCTCTTCCCCTCGAGTTACACACCTAACGGTTAAACCTTTTAATTAAACTGTACATTGGAATCACCCTTATTATTTATTTGATAGAATAAATCATTATTTTCACAATAATCACCATCTTAAAATTATCTATCAATTTACAGTTTTAATTGTACATTGGTATCACCTTAACAGTTTATTTTTTCTGAAAACAAATTTTCATTTTCATAAAACATCACCGTTTATTATATTTTATAAAGTCCCTTTCGGGCCCGCTTAAATATCAAAATTTTGCATTGGACCAAATTTTGTTATTTAAGTTTTATTACTTCATTGGAATCACGCCTTTCAGTTTATTTGCGATACCTTTCAGGTGGAGTTACTTCTTTCATAAGTTTTTTACTCCTCCTTTCTTGTTTCTGATTTTATTATAATGAATTATGCACAAATTGTCAAGCAAAAGTTAATAACTTTTGTATATTTTTACAAATTATTCAAAAAATCTATGCTTTTTTAGGCATTTGTGATAAAATATAGGCAGTTGAGAAAGGCGAAATAATAAATTTTAAATTTCTTACATATAATAATTTTTAAGGAGATATTTCAAAATGGCTGAAATGAACAACGAATATAACCCCGACTTAATAACCTTGTCTGACGACAATGGTAAAGAATACACATTCGAAGTGCTTGATGCAATCGAAACTGACGAAGCACGCTATTTAGCACTTTTACCCACCTTTGAAGACCCACAAAAAATGCTTGAAGATAGTGGCGAATTAGTTATTGTTAAGGTTGGCGAAGAAAACGGTGAAGAATATTTTTATGAAATTGAAGACGACGACGAATATGAAAGCGTTGCCGATGCATTCATAAACCGTTTGGAAGACTTTTTCGAAATCGATAATAAATAAGCCATAACTTAAACAAATGAAGATTTTTTGCTTTTGGCGCAGCCGAAAAACCGAAGTTGTACGAAAGTACCACGAAGTTTTAAAGCAAACTTAAAATGATAGAGATTTTTGCATTTTAAGGAAGTCGCAATGCCGCAGCTGTACAAAGGTACTGCAAGGCATTAAGACAAACTTAAAATCAAAAAAAGATTATTTATTTCCCTGTGTTGTGCGCGAATGTGCGCTTATATAACCCTACACTTATAATTTTTGGGGCAATACTCTCGTGTGATGGGCTTGCAGACCTCCCGCGGCGGTGCCGAGTTCGGAAGAAGGGAGCGCGAAGTCATACGGTGTGCACCCACCTGGCTTTTGGCTAGGTTATCTTTAAGTGCCTTACGGCAACATGGGGTCCTGTTAATAAAGTTAAAGCACTCAACAAATTGTTGAGTGCTTTTTTCATTTAAATTACTCCCCTAAAAAACAATCCGCGTGTGTGTTTACAATCAGGTTGTTTTTCGGTTTTAGCAGCGGTTATAACTTCTGCTACCCTTTCTTTATCTTCGTTTGTGAAATAAAGAATCTCAAAATCAATATTTTGCATGCTTTGCTTTTTATCAAGCACCCAAACCGGCACCGAATTCAAAAGTTCGCTATAACCCATACGGCATCTTATTGGGAACTGTATTCCCATTCGGTCGGTTATGGTGTTATTTTGGTCACACCGGTTGCAGTTTTTGCCGTTTTTTATGGGGCAATTTTTGAAAAGCATTAACGGAATTTTACCATAAGATATAATTCCCTTTTCAATTGGTGACTTAACCGCTACCGCATCGCTTAAAAGCATTTCGTTTGAAAGAACTGCGGAATTTATGCCTAAATCCGCTAACGCAGACAAAGAATTGCTGTTATACACATTAAGTCCCGTGTCGGCCATAATACTAAAGCCGCAATTTTTCGCAAGGCTGACTGCCGCTAAGTTTCCGCAAAGTGCGGTGTCAAAGCCCTTTTGCTTATATTGATTTAATCGTTCAATAATGGCTTTTTCGCTTATTATTCCACGGGGAATTTCCACAATATTTTTAACATTATTTAAAAGTGGAAAATCTTTTTCAAGTGGCACAATAACCGCCGAAACACCGCTTAAATCGGTTGGCGTTTGGTCAGTATTTTCAAGGCGAATGTATAAATTAGGTGTGACATTATGGTTAATATTAACTATTTCGTCAGTGTAAACTATATCGCTAAGCGGATGTTTAACCGTTGCCCTTTTTAACGAAAGCATTTCTACTGCTTGGCGACGCAAATCGTTAACGGCGCTTGCAGGCAGGAAAAGACCTTCATCTAACACAATATCAATTTTTTCGGCGATATAGGGTGTGCCACCGAATTTATTAAGGTTTTTAAGCACACTTTCATTATCGGCCGCTTTGTTTTGAGCTAAAGCAGGGACATCGCCAACCGCCGAAACGGTATTTTGACCATCACACAATGTAAGATTTATTTCTTCGCCTTTTTGCGCTTTAAACAAAACATCAACCTTAACCGACTGTAATTCATTGCGGTAAATTTCGTGCAAAACCGGAAATGCCTTATCGGCTGACACAACATCATCCTTGGTGCGAATACCAAACATATCACGACCAAGCTTATTTTCTAAATAACCGCTTGTAAAGCCGGAGCGTGAAAATACATTTTTTAAAGTTTCGGCCAAATCGGTTGAAAGTTGACCCGTAACCAATGCGGTTTTGCACGCTTTTGTGGCGGGGGCAACATATTCGGGGCGTTTCATTCGCCCTTCTATTTTAAAAGAGCGCACACCAATTTTATATAATTCGGACACATAATCCAAATGTGATAAATCTTTTAAACTTAAATCATAACCCGTGCCGTTTTCCACCTTAAAGGGTAATCGGCAAGGTCCTGCACAAAGACCACGGTTGCCACTGCGTGAACCAAGATATGCCGACATTAAACATTGGCCCGACACCGACATACAAAGTGCGCCGTGAACAAACGCTTCAACCGTTATATTGTATTTTTCGGCTTCGATACAAAACTGCTTTAAATCTTCAAGTGACATTTCCCTTGCCACAACCACCTGTGTAAAGCCCATTTGTTTTAAAATTGGCAAAGCGGCAGGGGTGTGAACTGACATTTGGGTAGATGCGTGAAGCGGTAAATCGGGCAACAGTTTGTGCAACACCTTTGCAAGACCGATATCTTGCACAATAACCCCATCAATACCAAAATTATAGGCGGTTTTTGCAAGTTCTACCGCCTCGGCCATTTCGCCGTCTTTAATAAGGATATTAAGTGTTAAATATGCCTTTACACCACGAATATGGCAGTATTCAATTGTATTTTGAAGCCCAAAATTATCAAAATTTTCGGCATTGCGTCTTGCTGAAAAATCTTTTGCGCCAAAATAGACCGCATCGGCGCCACTTCTGACGGCCGCAATTAGCATTTCGTTATTGCCAACAGGAGCTAAAACTTCGTACACTTAATATCACCTCTTTGTTAATATAATACATTAAAAGTGGTAAAATTTAAAGTCTTTTTTCTTTACTTTATATTGTAATATTGATATAATATTATAAAGCATATAAAAAGCAGGTGTTTTTATGAAATATTTAGTTTTACTTTGCGATGGTATGGCTGATACGCCGTATGAATCACTTGGAAATAAAACCCCAATGGAACTTGCAAACAAGCCACTTATGGATAAGCTTGCAAAAGTTTCCGAAGTGGGTATGTGCAAAACCGTTGCCAACGGTTTAAAACCCGGCAGCGATGTTGCCAACCTTTCAGTTATGGGTTATGACCCAATGGTTTGTTATACCGGTCGTTCTCCGTTAGAGGCCGCATCAATTGGTGTTGACCTTAAAGATACCGATGTTGCTTTAAGATGCAATGTTGTTACCCTTTCAAACGAAGAAAATTATGATGATAAAACAATGGTTGATTATTGTGCCGGTGATATTTCTACCGCCGAAGCACACGAAATTATTAAAACCGTTGAAGAAAAATTGGGCAATGATATTTATAAATTTTATGGCGGTGTAAGTTATCGACATTGCCTTGTTGTGCAAAACGGCACAACCGATTTGGGTGAAATGACACCCCCGCACGACATTAGCGGCCGCGTTATTAAAGAATATTTAAGCAAAAGCGAAAATGCCGCACCGCTTATTGATTTAATGAAAAAAAGTTATGACATACTTAAAGATCACCCCGTAAACCTTAAAAGGCGTGAAAAAGGCGAAAACGAAGCAAATTCAATTTGGCTTTGGGGCGAAGGCAGAAAACCCGCTTTGCAAAACTTTAAGGAAAAAAACGGCGTTAAAGCCGCTGTTATAAGCGCAGTTGATTTGCTTAAAGGCATTGGTATTTGCGCCGATATGGAAATTCCAAATGTTAGTGGTGCAACCGGTTATCTTGATACCGATTTTGAAGGTAAGGCAACTGCCACAATTAACGCATTTAAAGACGGTTGCGATTTAGTTTATCTACATATTGAAGCCCCCGACGAATGCGGTCACCGTGGCGAAGCCGAAAATAAGGTAAAAGCAATTGAACTTATTGAAAAACGTGCCTTTGCTTCAATTTATGATTATCTTGTGGGCTGTGGCGATGATTTTAGAATTTTAATTATGCCCGACCACCCCACACCGCTTGAAATTAAAACCCATTCATCTGCGCCTGTTCCCTATTTAATTTATGACAGCCGCAA
The DNA here is from genome assembly GCA_045611905.1 of Acutalibacteraceae bacterium. Classification (GTDB taxonomy): domain Bacteria; phylum Bacillota; class Clostridia; order Oscillospirales; family Acutalibacteraceae; genus UBA737. The sequence goes on from JAZKYB010000100.1 coordinate 8,479, forward strand.
GAACTTAAACGGTGTTGAATGCTTCACCGAAAAGAACGCCCAAAGCAGCGGTATTTTTGTGGAACACGGCCCCGATATTATGGACAAATTGCTTGAAAAAATTTAAGCCGTTTCGTTTTTCCGTAATAGAAAATAATGTAAATTTTTGTATTTATGTAAACCAATGCAACCATAAAAGTTATTAAACTTATCCACCGAAATATTAACCCATTTGCCACTTTTTAAACGATAAATCAAGGTTTTTGGGCATTTTTCGGTGGATAACTGTGTTAATAAGTTGAAAAACCTTTTAACTGTTAATAATTTTTTAATAAAATTATGTAAATCATTTCGATAAGTTTCGACAAAATTTTTATTACTGAAAACTCAACAAGGAGTATATCTTGAAGCGCACAAAATTAAAAGACAGAATTTTACCCCCTTACACCCGCGGGGAAGAAATTTTTAATATGGTTTCGCACATTTCAGGCGGTGGTTTGGGTGTTATTATGGCCGCTCTTTGCATTGTAAAAGCATTTTTAAATCACGATGCATATCAAATTGTAAGCGCATTTATTTATGGCATTTCAATGGTTGTGCTTTACACAATGTCAAGCATATATCACGGGCTTGTTCCCCTTACCGCCAAAAAGGTGCTTCAAATTATTGACCACTGCGCCATTTTTATCTTAATTGCGGGCACCTACACCCCCATTGCCCTTTGCTCTTTAAGGGAATATAACCCATATTTCGGTTGGGGGCTTTTTGGCTTTGTGTGGGTAATGGCAGTTTTGGGTGTAACCTTTAACGCAATTGACCTTAAAAAATACAGCATTTTTTCAAATGTTTGCTATATTGCGGTTGGCTGGTGTGTGCTGCTTGTTATAAAGGCGTTGCTTAAATCAATGGCTCTTGCGGGCTTTTGGTGGCTGCTGGCAGGCGGTATTGCCTACACCGTAGGGGCAGTATTTTTTGCCGTTGCCGCAGTTAAGAAAACCAAATATATTCATTCGGTTTTCCACCTTTTTGTTGTGGCGGGCAGCGTTTTGCAGTTTGTGGCTGTTTTCTTTTATGTTTTAATTTAAACCTAATTATTGGGAACAATTATTAAGAGGTGTTTAAATTGAAAGCTATTGAAGAAATAAGAGAAATTTTTAAAAATGACCGCTTTGCCACCGTAAACGGTGCTTATATTGAAGAGGTGGGCGACGGTTATTCGGTATGCAGTATTGAAATTAACGAAAACCATAAAAATGCCGTCGGCGGTATTATGGGCGGTGTTATGTTTATGTTGGCCGACTTTGCCTTTGCAGTTGCCGCCAACCATGATGTTATGAACACGGTTTCGATATCTTCCAACATTGCTTTTGTTGGTGTGTGCAAAGGCACAAAACTTATTGCCGCCGCCAAATGTTTAAAGGACGGTAAAAGCACCTGTTATTATAACATTTCGGTGTGTGACGAACTTGAAAATTTAGTTTGTGAAGTAAATATTACAGGATTTAAGAAAAGTTAAGGTAAAATTTTTATGAGAATGAGAAAAAAGAAATATTTAAACGAAAGGTTAGAAGCAGTTAGCGATAACCTTTTCACGATAAATATTGAAGACAGAAATTTTAACACGGCAGTTGAAGAAAAAGAATATATAAATTTTAAAGAAATTTTTAAAAACGACAACCCAATTTATCTTGAAATTGGTTGCGGCAAGGGTAAATTTGCTTGTGAATTTGCAAAAAGCCACCCCGAAATCAATGTAATAGCAGTAGAAAAAACTGCAAATGTTATTGTTGGTGCTTGCGAAAACGCAAAGAAAGAAAATATTAAAAACTTGTTTTTTATTGGTGGCAGTGCGGAATATTTGCCCCGCTTTATTGCACCAAACAGTATAGATCGCATTTTTCTTAATTTTTCTTGCCCGTTTCCCAAAAAGGCGTATGCTGCACACCGCTTAACACACCGCCGTTTTTTAAAAATTTATAAAGAACTTCTTAAAACGGGTGCCGAAATTCACCAAAAAACCGATAATATGCATTTCTTTGAATTTTCAATCGAAGAATTTTCACAATCGGGCTTTAAACTTAAAAATGTTAGCTTTGACCTTCACAACAGCGATTTCGAGGGTAATATTGTTACCGAATATGAAGCGCGTTTTTCAAGCCAAGGTTTTCCAATTTACCGTTTAGAAGCTTTTTTAGGAGAAGAAAATGATTAACTTCAACATTGAAAAAATTGTTCCCCTTTGTAATAATTTTGGCACTCTATTAGACGATGACAAAATTAAAAAGTTAAACCTTTACGGCAATTTACTACTGCAGTGGAACGAAAAGATAAATCTTACCGCCATTTGTGATCCCGAAGATGTTTTATATAAACATTTTTACGACTGCATTTTGTTTTTTAAAAATGTAAATGTACCACAAGGCGCTTCGCTTATCGATGTTGGCACAGGCGCAGGTTTCCCGGGGCTTGTTTTAAAAATTGTTCGCCCCGACATTAATGTCACCTTGCTTGACAGTTTGAATAAACGCATCAACTTTTTAAACGATGTAATCGAAAAATGTCAGCTTGTTGGTATTGAGGCAATTCACATCCGTGCAGAAGACGGCGGTAAAAACCCAAAATATCGTGAAAAATATGATATTGCTTGTGCCCGTGCGGTTGCGGCAATGCCCACACTTTTAGAATATTGCACACCCTTTGTTAAAGTGGGCGGTTTGTTTGTTGCAATGAAAGGCCCGTCGGCCGAAACCGAAGTTGCGGCAGCGGCCAATGCCTTAAGCGTTTTAAAAATGGAAAAACCGCAAATTATATGCGAAACCTTGCCAAATAATGACCCAAGATGCTTTGTAATTGCAAAAAAAATATCGCAAACACCGCCAAAATACCCCAGAAACAGCGGAAATATTTCAAAACAGCCCTTGTAAACGGGCTGTTTTTTGTTTTTTTGTGCCGAATTTTCACGATGTGTTTTTCTTTACAAATTGCCGACTTTTCGTATACTGAAAACCAAGGGAGGCGTTTTAATGCAAACACCGTGGGATAAAAAACTTTTAATGCTTAAAGTTGATGATATAATACCCTCAAAAAATCAGCCAAGAAAAATATTTGATGAATATGAATTAAATCTTTTAAGTGACAGCATTTCATCAAGCGGTATTATTCAACCCTTGGCGGTGCGAAAAGCCGCAAACGGCAAATATGAAATTATTGCAGGCGAAAGGCGGCTTAAGGCCGCACAAATGGCAGGGCTAAGGCGCATACCCTGTGTGTTACATAATACCGACGATAAAACCGCCGCAATTTATTCAATAATGGAAAATTTGCAACGGCAAGATTTAACCTTTTTTGAAGAAGCCGAAGCTATAAATCGGCTAATGGTTTTATATAATATGCCGCAGTTAGAAGTCGCATCTCGTTTAGGTGTGGCACAATCTACCGTTTCAAACAAACTGCGTCTTTTGCGACTTAACGACCGCCAAAAAGAGCGTATATTAACCGCGCGGCTTACCGAACGCCACGCCCGTGCACTTTTAAGGTTAGAAGGTGGCAACCGTGATGCCGCAATTGATTATATTATTGCAAACGGCTTAACCTTAAAAGAAACCGAAGAATATATCGAAAGCGTTTTAAACCCGCCCATTGCACAAAAGACCGAAGAACAGCCAAAACCTGTTAGGAAATATGCCATAAGTGATGTTAGGTTGTTTTATAACAGTCTTTCAAAGCTTGTTGACACTTTGCAAAGCGCCGGACTTAACGCCAAAACCCGAAAATATGAAAACGATAAGTATATTGAATATAAGGTGCGAATTACCAAAAACGCACCTGAAAACCACGAATGCGAACAACTAAAAATTTGCTAAGCTAAGATTTTTTTACATATACATCTCCCATCCCTCTTTTATGGCGCACCCCCGTGCCATAAAACACACCCCAGGCCAAATTTGGCTTGGGGTGTGTTTTATTCTTCAAGCTGTTTACTTAAAAAGGTTGCCGCTACCCTAACTAATTTTTCATCGGCTTCATTTGGTCGGTCACTTACATCACTTGCAAGCATTACAACCGCACCGCTCACATCGCCCGAAATAATTATGGGGGATGCAACACACATTTTGCGGTTTACACCTTCAAGTGCTTGGTTATTTTCATCTTCAAAAACAACCGTGCGGCGCTCATCCATAACCCCTTCTAAAACAGGGGTTACCCTGCGTTCAAGCACCTCTTTTTTAGAAATGCCCGCCGCCGCAATGCAATGGTCACGGTCACAAATCATAACCGCAAGCCGTGTTGCAGTTGCAAGCGCTTCGGCACACTGCGAAGCATAATTCGAAAGCTCACCAATGGGCGAATATTTTTTGAAAACAACCTCTCCCCCCGCATCAGTAAAAATTTCCAGCGGGTCTCCCTCGCGTATGCGCATAGTTCTTCTAATCTCTTTCGGGATAACGACTCTCCCTAAATCGTCGATTCTTCTCACAATACCTGTTGCTTTCATATATTCATTTCTCCTTAATTTACAAATTGTGTTGTTATTATCTGTAATTACGGGATAAATATACCGCAACATTTACTTTTGAAATAAAATATGATATAATAAATTAAAGGCGGTGAAACGATGCAACAAGCATATCCATTTTTCATTTTTCTCTCAGTTGTCGGCTTGATAATGAGCCTAATATATGTTTGTATTCATATTAAAGAAAAGAATAAAAATCCGTATTTTATAATTTCTGCAATTATTTGGTTTTTGATTCCTGCTTTAATGGCAACAGGAATGTTGCTAAATTCAGAAAAACTAATCGTTTCTGCATTACTTTTGCCAATTAGTTTATTTATGATTGTCACTTCCGTTGAGCATTTTGTTAGGTACAAAAAGTGCACCATTATAGTTTCTGCAAAATGTGTTTCGTTTGAAACAAGAGGCCGATACGGTTATTACTATGCTCCACAATTTTCGTACAATTACAACGGAAAAACAATATTGGTATATAGTTTCTCATCTTATCTCAAAAGAAAATTTAATAAACTTTTTGAAATCAATAACACATACGATATATTTATCAACCCAGAAAATCCAAATCACTGTGTAGATAAAAGATGTTTTCCTATAAGCACTATTTTTGTTTTAATTTTTGGGATAATATTTCTAGTTTTCGGCACATTTGTAGTAATATTTATTTAACATAAAAGCGAGGTGAATTTCACCTCGCTTGTTCTTTATATCGCTTTAAAATACTATGTACTGCAATTGCAAACTTTTCTTCAGGTGTCAATGAGTTATCCGGCGGCTCTCCTTCACGAATCCTCATCGTTCTTCTTATCTCTTTGGGTATAACTACACGACCCAAATCATCAATTCTTCTCACAATACCTGTTGCTTTCATAATTATATAAATTCTCCTTTAATTTCAAATCGTGATACTATTATTTGTGATAAAAGGGAATTTATACTGCAAGATTTACTTTTTAGCTTGGTTGTGCTATAATAACATAAACGAGGTGGAACATATGGCATTGTTTAAATTTTTTCACGCAACAAAAACACTTGAAGAAGATATTCAACGAGAAAAAGACTGCATTTTAAGAATAAAAAATGCAGTTAGTCAAAAATGTGGTATTGATAAATTTGTTGACTACGACGATTTTACAGTTGCATTTGCGGGTTCAAAAGATAATATGGAACTAATGCTTGAAATCTGCACTCAAAAATGTCAAGGCAAGAAATATTTATATGCGTCTGTTGATGATGAGGTTTCGTGGCAAGAGTGGAATTTTAATAACCTTGACGAGTTTGAAAATAATATTATTGAGTATATTGCAAACAGAGTAAATCGCACGGTTAAAACAGTAATCAAAAAAGTAAAACATAAAAGTTATCAAGAAACAGTTTATTACCTTAATAATGAAACAAACGAATGGGTTTTAATGGAGGATGACCAAACCGAAGATAAGTTTATTTGCTTTATTGCCGCAAACAAAACCGAAACAGAAGAAACGATTAAAACATACAAATTAGAAAACTAACTACAAAAGCGGAGTGATGTCACTCCGCTGTCTTTTTATACCTATACACCACATTATGTATC
>JAZKYB010000101.1:0-3551 GCA_045611905.1 Acutalibacteraceae bacterium
AAGGTTTTTGAAGCAGTTGCAAAAATTGCAAAGAATGAAAATTTAGAAAACGGTTACCGTGTTGTTAATAACTGCGGTATTGATGGCGGCCAAACTGTTGGTCATATTCACTTCCATTTGCTTGCCCGCCGCAATTTGCAATGGCCACCCGGTTGACAATTTTAAAGGAGATTTTTTTATGTCTGAATTTTATACATTAAAAATTGCCGGTCTTGAAAGACAACTTGAAAAGTTCCCGGTGAGCGATAAATTAGATATTGCAGCATTTATCATTTTTGGTGATGTTGAACTTACCGTTAAAGCAAGTGAAGAGCTTTTAAAAAAGCTTCCTGAATTTGATGTTATTTTAACCCCTGAAGCAAAAAGCATACCGATTGCATACGAAATGTCACGCCAATCGGGTAAACCTTACATAATTGCACGAAAAGGCGTTAAGGTTTATATGCGTAATCCTCTTTCGGTTTCGGTTAATTCAATTACCACCAAAAATGAACAACATTTATACCTTGGCGAAACCGAAGTTAATATGATTAAAGGCAAAAAAGTACTTATCGTTGACGATGTTATCAGCACGGGTGAATCACTTACCGCTGTTAGAAACCTTGTTGCTGCTGCAGGTGCCATTGAAGCCGCATCTTGTGCTTTCTTGGCCGAAGGTGATGCTGCCGACCGTGATGATATCGTTTTCCTTGAAAAGCTTCCCCTTTTCTTTAAATAATTTATATTAAAATTAAAAACCTCGTGGATTTCTCCACGAGGTTTTATTTTGCTTTAATTACGCAGTTTTCTTATTTGAAATTTTTGCAAGTGCTAAAGCAACACCACCGCTTATTATCATAAGCATAAACCAAATAGAAATATTATTTAAATCGTTTGTTTGCGGAACTTCAAAGTCATAAACATTTTCAAAAACTGCCCTTTCTACTGTGCCGTTTTCATCGCTGTAAACTATATCAACCAGGAATACACCCTCGCCACCATCCTTAACAGTTACTGTTACTGTATAAACGGTCGCGTCATAGGTATATCCCTCTTCGCCGCCATTAAGTTCTTTAATGGTGTAAATATAGGTTCCTGCTTCTTTAATGTTAAGTTTTGAGAAAATAATCTTGCCATCCTTATCATTTTTAACGGCTTCGATAAGTTTTCCATCCTTATCATAAAGTTCGAATGTAAAATCATCGCCTTTAAGGTCATTGCCTTTAAGTTGCTTTTCAGCTTCGATAATAATATCTGCAGGTGTAACCGTATAAGCATTGTTAAATACAATCACTTCTTCAATATTACCATCAACAGTTTTACCGTCAACCTTAAGTTCTGCCACCAATTGTCCAATACCGTTATCGGTAACAACCACTTCAATTTCAAATTTGTGCTTATCGGTTTTAATGCCTTTACCATCAAGTTCATCTTCAAGAATCACAAAATAATATGTTCCAATCTTGTTGAATTCCAATTCTTTAAAAGTAATTGTACCGGTTGCACTATCAACCTTTAACAATTTTATGTTATCATCCAAAGCATTTAACAATGCAAAGTTTTGGGCTGCTTCATAAAGGTCAAATTTGAATTCGCCATCGATAAGGTCACGGCCCAAAAGTTTTTTGGTTGCCTTTAAATTAACCTTAACGCTATTTGCTGTGTAAACATTTTCAAATACAAGTTTAGAAGCAATGTTAGCTATGTCGGTTTCAACATTATCAATATAAAGTTTATAATCATAATATCCGTCTAAATCGGAATCAGCAGATACAACAATCTTAATGGCATAAACCTTTGTTGAATAGCTTACACCGCCTAAATTGCCTTTAACTTCTTTAATGGTATAGTTATAGGTGCCAATAGCATCAAATTTAATGGCATCGAATATTATCATACCATTAGCGTTATTAGACTTGGTGCTAACAAGTGAACCTTCTTTATAAAGTTCAAAAGCAAATTCACCGGCTTTAATATCTCTGCCAACAAGCACTTTCTTGGCCGAAATAATAATTTCAGCATCATCAGGTGTGTATACATTACTGAATTCGGCTTTTTCTACTGAATTTCCATTTAAAGAATAGCTAACGGTTTTTTCAAAGAAACCTTTACCCAAATTATCGGCAATTGTAACGGTTACGGTATATTCTTTGCTGTCATAAGTAATATACTTTGAACTGCCGGCAATTTCCTTAATTGTGTATGTATAAGTACCGGGTTTTGTATAGGTTATAGCATCAAATAATACCTTACCATTTGCCAAATTCTTTGCAGTTGCCTTTTGTGTGCCGTTTTCATAAAGGGCAAAAGTGAATTCATTTTCAGTCAAATTTTTACCGCTTAAGGTCTTAAACGCTTCAATTGTTACATCAATTGGTTCAACACTATAAGTGTTATTAAACACCACTGTTTCTTCAATATTGCCTGTAACAGCATTGCCATCCACCTTAATTTCGGCAATCAATTTGCCTTCACCGTTATCGTTTACGGTAATAGTAACTTGATATTTGCGTGTATCAACAGTTATGCCCTCCCCGTTTTGTTCATCTTCAAGAATTACAAAACGATAAGTACCAACTGCGCCAAAGGTTTGCTTTGCAAATGTAACAACACCGGAATTTGCGCCATTTTTAGCAACAACTTTATTATCATCAATTAACTGATTAAGCGAGAAATCAGAATTAGCACTGTAAAGGTCAAACTTAAATTCACCGTCAATAAGTTCACGACCTATTAAGTTTTTAGTTGCTTTTAAGGATACGCTTGCTTCTTCGGTAGAATATACATTTACAAATCGAATAGCATTTTTAATGTTTGTTGTTTCATTATTATCAACATAAACAACATAATCAAGTTTACCATCATTGTTGTCATCATCACTTACAACTATTTTAACGGAATATGTCTTGGTGTCATAATCAACACCGCCTAAACCGTTATTTTTTTCTTTTACTGTGTAAATATAAGTGCCAATTTCATCAAAACTAAGTTTTTTAAATGCAAAATCGCCATTTGCCGAGTTAGTAACTTCATCCTTTAAGGTATTGCCCTCGTAAAGTTCAAATGTAAATTCATTCGCCTTAAGGTCACGACCTTCTAAAATTTTATTACCTTCTATTATAACATTGGCATCGGCAGGTTTATATACATTTGTAAAGGTTAAATTCAAACCTTCAGAACTTGAATTTTCATAACCCACCAAAGCGGTAACTGTGCCATCAAGATTATCGAAAATTGTGATACTAATATCATAAACTGTTGGGTCATACGTCATACCCAAAAGCTTATCTTCGGGCATAATTTCTTTAATCTTGAAGTTATAAGTGTTACCCACAACTGTTGCGGGGAAAGAAAGTTCAATACTTGTTTTACCATTTGAATCGGTTGGAAGCGAGGTTACAATCGGCTCGGTTCCTGTTTCGGTAAACAATCCAAAAACATATCCCTCTTTACCCTTGCCGGCGCCAACATTGTCGGTAACAAATTTATCAATTGTAATAATCAATTCATCGGCGCCTGTTGGTGCATAAATATTAGTAAAGTCAGCATCAACAGTATAGATATTATTCGCC
>JAZKYB010000102.1:0-1534 GCA_045611905.1 Acutalibacteraceae bacterium
CATAAATCGTGTGGTTTGTGCAATAAAATAAACGGAGGAATTTAACAATGGCAAAAAGTGCTACTACAAAAACCGCAGTTAAATTAGTTGAATCTGAAGAAAAACAAAAAGCGTTAAAAACCGCAATGGACCAAATTGAAAAACAATTTGGTAAGGGCGCTGTTATGCGCCTTGGTGAAAACAGCGGTATGAATGTTGAACATATTAAAACGGGTTCGTTAACACTTGATGTTGCGCTTGGTATTGGCGGTATTCCAAAAGGACGTATTGTTGAAATTTACGGCCCTGAATCATCAGGTAAAACCACCGTTGCGCTTCACTGTGTTGCCGAAGCACAAAAGGCAGGCGGCACTGCTGCGTTTATCGACGTTGAACACGCTTTAGACCCTGTTTATGCCGCAAATTTGGGTGTTGATATTGATTCATTATTGGTATCACAACCTGATTCAGGCGAACAAGCCCTTGAAATTGCCGAAGCATTAGTTCGTTCGGGCGCTATTGATATTATTGTTATTGACTCGGTAGCGGCTCTTGTTACCCGTGCCGAAATTGAAGGCGAAATGGGTGATAACCATGTTGGTCAACTTGCTCGTCTTATGTCACAAGCGTTAAGAAAATTAACAGGTGCGCTTTCAAAAACAAACTGTGCTGCAATTTTCATTAACCAATTGCGTGAAAAAATTGGTGTTATGTACGGCAACCCCGAAGTTACCACAGGTGGTCGTGCGCTTAAGTTCTATTCATCAGTTCGCATTGACGTTCGCAAGGGTGAACCCATTAAAGACGGCAGCGATATTGTCGGCGTTCACACCAAGGCAAAAATTGTTAAAAATAAGGTGGCACCACCCTTTAAGGTTGCCGAATTTGACATTATGTATGGCAAGGGAATTTGCCACACCGGTGAAATTGTTGATGCCGGTGTTGACACAGGTGTTATTAAAAAGTCGGGCGCATGGTTCTATTATGGTGAAACCCGTTTGGGTCAGGGCCGTGACAATGTTAAAAAACTTTTTGAAGACAATGCCGAACTTGCAGCAAAAATTGAAGAAGAAATTATGGCAAAACTTGCAGATAATGCAAAAAATATTACAGCCCCCGTTATCGATGATGACGAAGATGTAATTATGCCAACCGAACCTATGGCTCGTCCACGCAAATCAATCGATATTGACATTGCAGTTGATGACTAATGCAAATTTTTAATATTAAAAAAGACAAACTTCATTTAACAAAAATTTCTTTATCAAATGGTGAAGATGTTTTAATTGATAATGATGTTGTAAGTGAAAATTACCTTAAAAAAGGTGATGAAATAACCGAACAACAACTTAACGATTTGGTTTTTCAGTCACAGTTTGTAAGGGCAAAATCGCGTGCGGTGTGGTATCTGGACCGAAAAGACCGCACAGCCAAGGATTTATATCAAAAACTTTGCCTTGCCGGTTTCGATAAGGTGGCAAGTGCAAAGGTTATTGCCCGCTTGCAAGAAGTGGGTCTTATTGATGACCGCCGTTTTGCTGAAAATTATCGTGAC
>JAZKYB010000103.1:0-1236 GCA_045611905.1 Acutalibacteraceae bacterium
TTTCTGTGTCCCCTAATTTCGGCCTCGTCCCTAACACCGCCGAGCGATATACGGGCAAATTTGCGGCCCATACATTCGGCTACAGTTTTAGCGATAGAAGTTTTACCAACACCGGGTGGACCGATAAGACAAATAATTTGCCCCTTTATATCGGGGTTAAGGGTGTAAACCGATAAAAGCTCTAAAATGCGTTCTTTAACCTTTTGCATACCGTAAATATCGCGGTCTAACACCTTTGCGGCACGCTTAATATCGGTGTTAACTGCAGTAAACGAATTCCAAGGAAGTTCAATTAAAGTATCTAAATATCCGCGTTCAACAGTCCCCTCGTGTGAGCCCTGCGGCATTTTAGAAAGCTTAATTACGTGTGAATGTAACTTTTCTTTAACCGAAGCATCGACCGAAAGTGAATCAATTTTTGTGTTGTAAACATCAATTTCATCACCATCATCTTGCCCGTAAAGTTCAGCGTTTATGGCTTTAATTTGTTCACGCAAATAATATTCTTTTTGGTTTTCGTCAATTGCAGCACGGGTTTTAGCGTTAATGCGCTTATCAATTTCGTTAATTTCGGTTTCTTTCTTTAAAAGTTCAACCAAAATTTTTGCACGGTTTGTTACCGAACTTTGTTCTAAAATATATTGTTTGTCATCGAATGGGGCGTTAATACCCGCAGCAATTGTGTCACAAACAAAGCCCAAATCCTCACTGCTTTCAACAATTAAAGGCACATCGGGTGTAACACTTGGGCCCGACATTGCATATTTTAAAAATTCACCCTTAACTTTTCTAAGCAAGGTTTCAATATAAACCTGTCGATTTAAAATGGGTTTGTCTTCAACCTTTTCAACATTTGCAACAAAACAATCTTTATGCGATACAAACTGACTGTGCTTTGCACGGTAAAGCCCTTCAACCAAAACTTTTGTAAGGTCGTCCGAAACACGCAAAACCTGTTTAATGCGCACAACACAGCCCATTTCGTAAAGGTCGTCATTTTCGGGTTCGTCAACAAAATAATTTTTTTGCGTAACTAAATATATTAATTGATTTTTCTCCATTGCAAGTTTTAAAGCATTGATTGACTTTTTACGGCCGACATCAAAGCTTAATGTTGTTTTTGGAAAAGCAACAATACCCCTAAGGGCCAAAACATGCATTTTTTGTGTACTTTCATTTATGCTAAGTGACATTTTTTCTCCCTAAAAAAATAAATATAAATAAAAAAATAAATCA
>JAZKYB010000104.1:0-1771 GCA_045611905.1 Acutalibacteraceae bacterium
GATATGGTTTGCCAAAAAACCACCGATAATGATATCGATTTTTTGACCGACAGTTTAGAACTTTACCTTGACGGTGATTTTTTAAAGGCAAAGGGTACAACGCTTGGTGCAGATAACGGCATTGCCGTTGCAATGATTTTAAGTATTTTAGAAAATGAAGAAATTTCACACCCCGCAATTGAAGCGGTGCTTACTACCGATGAAGAAATTGGTATGGTTGGGGCATCGGCTTTGGATATGACAAAGCTTACCGCAAAAAGAATGATAAATCTTGATTCGGAAGACGAAGGTGTTGTAACTGTTTCCTGTGCGGGCGGTGCCGATGTTAAAATCACATTGCCAATAACCCGTGAAAATAAAAACGGAACCGCTTTAAAACTTACCCTTTACGGTCTTTTGGGCGGTCATTCGGGTGTGGATATAAATAAAAACCGCCTTAATGCTGATATTTTAATGGGCAGAGTTTTAAGTGAAATGGCCGAAAAGACGGATTTTGACCTTGTTTCAATAAACGGTGGTGACAAGGCAAACGCCATTACAAACCGTTGCGAAGCCGTTGTTTTAACACAAAATAAGGAAGAATTTGAAACCGAATTTAATAACTGCTTACAGTTAATTGAAAAAGAAATTGCATTGTTTGAAAATGGTTTTGAATATAGCGTAGATTTGGTTTCAAACGGCGAATTTAATGTTATGGGCAAGCTTTCGACAAACGCCGTGATTTTTGCCCTTTGCCTTGTGCCGAACGGCATTATAAAAATGAGTGACGACATTGAAAATTTGGTTGAAACCTCGCTTAATTTGGGCATTTTAAAAACTGAAGAAAATGCGGTGATTTTAAATTCGGCACTTCGCAGCAATAAGCAAGCCGCTTTAGAAAAACTTATTGATGAAATGACCGTATTTGCTGAAAAAATAAATGCAAAAAGCAAGGTTTGGGGCATTTATCCCCCTTGGGAATACCGTGAAAATTCACCCCTTCGTGAAACCTATAAAAAGGCATATAAAAACCTATTTGATAATGAAGCAAAATGCGAAGCAATTCACGCGGGGCTTGAATGTGCAGTGTTTGCGTCTGAAATTGCGGATATTGACTGCATTGCAATTGGCCCTACACTTTGTGATGTGCATACAGTTAATGAAAAAGCCGATATTTATTCTATTGACCGCACTTATAAACTGTTGTTGGAAATTTTAGCCGATATGAAATAATTATATTGCCTAAAAACGCATTTTGTGGTATTATATTTTGGCAACTAAAAATTTTTGGGTCGATTTATTTCGACAAGATTGGAGAAAAAATGGAAAACAAAAATGAATTTAAGCCCTATGTTCCTGCCGAAAAGGTAACACCCGAGCTTACAGTTACATCAATCATTGTTGGTGTGCTTTTGTCGGTTATCTTCGGTGCGGCAAACGCATATTTGGGACTTAAAGTAGGTATGACAGTATCGGCTTCAATTCCTGCGGCCGTTATTGCAATGGGCGTAATTAAGGTTATTTTACGCAAAAATTCACCCCTTGAAACCAATATGGTGCAAACAATTGGCTCGGCAGGTGAGTCTTTGGCAGCAGGCGCAATTTTCACATTGCCTGTTTTGTTTATGTGGGCAAACAGCGGCGTGGCTGAATTGCCAAGCATTGTTGAAATCACAATAATTTCATTAATCGGCGGTGTTTTGGGTATATTCTTTATGATACCGCTTCGCAATGCGCTTATTGTTCAGGAACATGGCACATTACCTTATCCCGAAGGAACTGCTTGTGCAGA
>JAZKYB010000105.1:0-10089 GCA_045611905.1 Acutalibacteraceae bacterium
GGATAATAAGGGTGTTATTGTAATGGTGCCCGAAATTGCCCTTACCCCCCAGATAATTGACATTTTCACAAAGCGTTACGGCAATAAAATTGCGGTTTTTCACAGTGCTATGTCAATGGGGCAACGAATGGATGAATGGACCCGTATTAAAAACGGTGATGCCTTAATTGCAATAGGTACAAGAAGTGCTATTTTTGCACCCTTTAAAAAGCTTGGCTTAATCATCATTGATGAAGAGCAGGAACACACCTATAAATCTGAAAAGTCCCCACGCTTTCACACAAGGGAATTGGCAAAGTTTAGAACGCTTTACCACAAGGGGCTTTTGTGTTTAGCATCGGCCACACCTTCGGTTGAAAGTTTTACATCGGCCCAAAAGGGTAAATATTCACTTTTTACCATTAAAAACCGATATAACAATTCACATCTGCCCGAAGTTTCGGTTGTGGATATGAAAAAGGAAATTTTAAACGGTAATTCTTCACCCGTTAGTGAAGAACTTTATGAAGCAATAAACGAAACGCTTCAAAACGGCAACCAAGCAATTTTGCTTCTTAACCGCAGGGGGCATAACACTTATGTTTCTTGTCCAAGCTGCAGTTATGTTGCCACTTGTCCTAATTGCAGTGTTTCGTTAACATATCATTCGGCTAACAAACGGCTTATGTGTCATTATTGCGGTTATTCACAGCCAATAACCGAAAAATGCCCTGAATGTGATAACGGTCACCTTAAATTTATGGGGCTTGGCACACAAAAAGCGGCCGAGGAACTTCAAATTATGTTCCCAAACGCCAAGATTTTACGTTTGGACGCCGACAGTACAGTATCGCGTGATTCTTACCAAACATATCTTTCCGCCTTTGCAAAGGGCGAATATGATATTCTTTTGGGCACGCAAATGGTGGCAAAGGGGCTTGACTTTCCAAATGTTACTTTGGTTGGTGTAATGGGCGCCGATGCCGCAATGTACAGTGAAGATTTTAAAAGTTTTGAACGCTGCTTTTCGTTGCTGACCCAAGTTGTTGGCAGGGCAGGTAGAGGCGACAAAAAGGGCAGGGCAATTATTCAAACCGTGAACCCTGAAAGTCAACTTATAACCTTTGCAAAAGCACAAGATTATGAAAGCTTTTATAATCAAGAAATAATGACACGGTCACTTATGACCTATCCGCCTTATTGTGATATATGTGTAGTTTATACACAGTCATCTTTTAAGGAAGAAGCCCAAAAAGCCATAAACCAAATTTTTGGTAAAATTCGGGAAATGATAAATAATGAATTTAACGATGTTAAGGTAATTATTTTGGGGCCGTCACCATCATCGGTGGCAAAGATTAATAACCGTTATAGATACAGAATGGTTATTAAATGCAAATACAATAAGCGCTTTCGTGAAATGCTAAAAAGCGCTATTGATTTAAAATTGCAAAAAAACACGACTGTTTCGGTGGATGTTAACCCTGAAACAATAATTTAATGAATAGCACGGTGAAATTTTAATGGCTATAAGAAATATTGTAAAAAAAGGCGACGATGTTTTAAGAAAAATATGCCGCACACAGCTTAATTTTGATGATAAGCTTGCAATGATGCTTGACGATATGAAAGATACGATGTATGAAGCCGATGGTGTTGGTCTTGCAGCACCACAGGTTGGTATACTTCGCCGTTTTTGTATAATTGATGTGGGCGATGGTTTAATTGAACTTGTAAACCCCGTTATTATGGAACAAAGCGGAAGTCAAATTGGTCAAGAAGGTTGCCTTTCGGTACCAAATGAATATGCCGATGTTGAACGACCAATGTATGTAAAGGTTAGGGCGCAGGACAGAAACGGAAACAATTTTGTGGTTGAAGGCGAAGGTCTTAAAGCCCGTGCACTTTGTCACGAAATTGACCATCTTGACGGAATTTTATATATAGATAAGGTAAAAAGATAATGAAAATTGTTTTTATGGGCACACCCGATTACGCGGTAAAAACCCTTGAAGCACTTATAAAAAGCGAACATACGGTAGCGGCAGTTTTTGCCCAACCTGACAAGCCCGTGGGCAGAAAACAGGTTTTAACCCCACCGCCCGTTAAGGTTTGCGCTATGGAAAATAATATACCCGTTTATCAGCCAAATTCGGTTAAAACGGGTGAAGCGCTTGAAATTATAAATGAAATCAACCCCGACGTTATTGTGGTTGTGGCTTACGGCAAAATTTTGCCTAAGGAAATTTTAAGCGCCGCAAAATACGGCTGTGTAAACGGCCATGCATCACTTTTGCCAAAATACCGTGGTGCATCGCCAATTCAGTGGTGCATCGTTCAAGGCGAAACCCAAACAGGTGTTACCACAATGCTTATGGACGAAGGTATGGACACAGGTGATATTTTAGAAACTGTTAATGTTAAAATTGGTGACAACGAAACCGCCGAAGAACTTTTTGAAAGACTTTCGGTTATCAGCGCCGATTTAATGCTTTCTACCATTTCTAAATTGGAAAAGGGTGAAATTACTCCCCAAAAACAAGAAGGGGACGCCACTTACGCACCTATCATTAAAAAGGAAATGGCTTTGCTTGATTTTAACAAACCTGCTAAAGAACTTTTTAATGCAGTTAGAGGTTATTATTCTTGGCCTTGCGCTTACTTCCTTTTAGGCGGCAAGCGTATGAAGGTTATTAAGGCCGCAGTTGGTGGTAAAACCGAAAAGGTGGCAGGTACTGTTGTAAACAACAATGGTATGCTTTCAATTGCTTGTGGTGACGGTGTGGCACTTGATATTTTGGTGCTTCAAGCCGAAGGTTCAAAGGTAATGGAAGCAAAGCAATACCTTTGCGGTAAGCAAATACCATTAGGCACTGTGGTTGGTGAATAAAATGGCAAACCCAAGAAAAATTGCTGTTTTAGCTTTAAATAAAATAAATTTACAGGGTGCATATTCAAATATTGCGGTTAATTCTTTTTTGAAAGAAGCGGACCTAAACGACACCGATAAGGCATTTGCAACTGCTTTAATTTACGGTGTGTTAGACCGAAAAATTACAATAGATTATGTGCTTAAAAAGTTTATTAAAACCCCACTTAAAAAACTTTCGCCCTTTGTTCTGGATGTTTTAAGGGTGGCTGTTTTTCAAATAATGTTTATGGATAAAGTTCCCGAAAGTGCTGCCGTTAACGAAGCGGTAAAGCTTGTTAAAAATTCGAAAGACAGTAAATTTTCGGGGTTTGTAAATGCCGTTCTTCGCAATGTTTTAAGGGAAGAAAACCTTTTGCCACAAGATAATTCAATTCATTCTTTATCGGTCAAGTTTTCTTGCCCCGTTAAAATAATTGAAAGTTTTATTGGTGACTATGGCATTGATAATGCGGTATCGCTTTTAAGCCAGGCACTAAAGCCCGCACCTTTAACGGTTAGGGTAAACACCCTTAAAACCGATATAGATGTATTTATTGATGAAATTGGTGTGGATTGCGAAAAAACAACACCCAATGGCGCTGTTATTATAAATAAAGGTATTTCGGTTGAAAATAACCCACTTTATAAACAGGGGCATTTTCACGTGCAGGACACTGCATCTCAAACTGCGGTATCGGTGCTTGAACCAAAACCAAATGATAGGGTTTTGGATATGTGTGCCGCCCCAGGTGGCAAAAGCTTTTCCATGGCTTTGCTTATGGAAAATAAGGGCGAGGTAATATCTTGCGATATTTACGACCACAAATGTGAGCTTATTAGAAAATCGGCTTGTCGTTTAGGTCTTGATATAATTAAACCCATCGTGCAAGATGCAACAGTATATAATGCCGATTTGGGCGAATTCGACTGTGTGCTTTGCGATGTGCCGTGTTCCGGTTTGGGCATTATTAGGCGCAAGCCCGACATAAAGTATAAAGACTTTGAAGAATTTAAAAATTTACCCAAAATTCAGTTAGAAATTTTGCAAAACGCCAAGAATTATTTAAAAACGGGCGGAAAATTACTTTATTCAACTTGTACCTTAAGAAAAGCCGAAAATGAAGAAATTGTTGAAGCTTTTTTGGAAAACAATAAGGATTTCACATTAAAATACAGTCACACATTTATGCCACATATCGACGACACGGATGGTTTCTTTTGTGCATTGTTTGAAAAGTTTTGAAAGGGGAGAACGCCTTGGAAAAAATAGACATAAGGTCATTTAATGAAAATGAACTTATTAGTTTTTTAAACGAACTGTCACAACCAAAATTCAGGGCGGCTCAACTTTTTAAATGGCTACAACAAGGCGTTGAGGATTTTGACGAGATGACAAATCTCCCCAAAAATTTGCGTGATATTTTAAAAGAAAAATGTTATATTGCAAATGCCGAAATAGTAAAAAAGTTTGTGTCAAAAATTGATGGCACGGTAAAGTATGTTTTCAAACTTTATGACGGCGAATGTGTGGAATCGGTTGTTATGAAATATGAACATGGTTATACCATTTGCATTTCAACACAGGTTGGTTGCCGAATGGGGTGCAGTTTTTGTGCTTCAGGTATTGACGGGCTGTTTAGAAATTTAACCCCATCTGAAATGCTTGCACAAATCACCGCAGCACAACGTGATAATGACATAAGAATTTCTAATGTTGTTATGATGGGTATGGGCGAACCGCTTGATAACTTTGAAAATTCGGTTAAGTTTTTACAGCTTGTATCAAATGACAATGGCCTTAATATTGGGCTTCGGCATATTTCACTTTCAACCTCGGGCGTTGTTAGCCGAATTTATGATTTAAAAGATTATAACTTCCCAATAACCCTTTCAATTTCGCTTCACGCACCAAATGATGAAATAAGAAGCGGTATGATGAAGGTTAACAAAAAATGGGGCGTTAGTGAGCTTTTGGCGGCTTGTAAGGAATATCAAAAGGTTACCACCCGCCGAATTTCGTTTGAATATGCTTTAATTGAAAATGTAAACGATAGCGATGCCTGTGCCGACGAGCTTGCAAGAAAGCTGCGCGGTATAATGTGCCACGTTAATTTAATACCTGCAAATCCGGTTAAGGAAAATTCCTTCAAAAAACCGGATATGAATAAAATAATTCATTTTAAAGAAAGACTTATAAAAAATGGGATTAACGCAACTGTCCGCCGCACATTAGGTGCTGATATTGATGCATCTTGCGGTCAGTTAAGACGAAAAGTAAAGGAGGAGAATATCTGTGAAAATTTACAGCCAAATTGACATCGGCAAAGAACGTTCATTAAACCAAGATGCGTTTTTTGCGGGTGAAATTTCACAGGATATAGCATTTGCTGTTGTGTGCGACGGTATGGGCGGTGCAAACGCAGGTGAAGTTGCCAGCCAAACTGCCGTTAAAATAATCAGCGAATATATTATCAATTCTTACCGTAGAAAAATGTCAATTGGGGATTTTACAAAGGTGCTGAAAAA
Source organism: Acutalibacteraceae bacterium (assembly GCA_045611905.1). Lineage (GTDB taxonomy): Bacteria > Bacillota > Clostridia > Oscillospirales > Acutalibacteraceae > UBA737. The sequence goes on from JAZKYB010000105.1 coordinate 5,417, forward strand.
TGCCCTTACAAGTGCTAATATTACACTTTATGATATGGCCTCAAAGGATGAAAACTTAAAAGGAATGGGAACAACCGCAGTTGTGGCAGTTGTAAAGGGTAACGAAGTGGCTTATGCCCATGTTGGTGACAGCCGTCTTTATCTTGTTACAGATGAAATGACACAAATAACTCGTGACCATTCAATAGTGCAAACTCTTATCGAATCGGGCGAAATCACACCTGAAGATGCTGTAAAACACCCACGAAAAAATGTAATTACCCGTGCGCTTGGTGCTATGGATGATGTTGCGGTTGATACCGGTGAAATGGTACTTAGCGAAGGTCAAACACTTTTGCTTTGCACCGATGGTCTTACAAATTTTGCGACAAGTGACGCTATACTTAAAACATTTAAAGAAAACGACATTAGTTTTGTGCCTGAAATGCTTGTTAACCTTGCAAATGCGGGCGGTGGCGGTGACAACATAACAGTTGTTACGCTTTCTAAGTAATGAAAGGATGAATTTTATGGATAAGTATGTAGGTAAACGCCTTGACGGCAGATATGAGATACGTGAAATTTTGGGCGAAGGCGGTATGGCCCGCGTTTATAAGGCATTTGATAACCAAGAAAACCGTATGGTTGCCATTAAAATTTTAAAAGAGGAATTTTTATCAAACGACGAATTTTTGCGCCGCTTTAAAAATGAATCAAAGGCAATCGCAATGCTTTCACACCAAAATATTGTAAACGTTCATGATGTTTCGTTTGGTGACCTTATTCAGTATATTGTTATGGAATATATTGAAGGTATTACTTTGAAAGAATATATCGAAAATGAAGGCAGTCTTCGTTGGAAGGATGCTGTGCATTTTGCCATTCAAATTCTTAAAGCACTTCAACACGCGCACGATAAGGGCATTGTTCACCGTGATGTTAAACCACAAAACATTATGGTTTTGGCTGATGGCACAATTAAGGTTACTGACTTTGGTATTGCCCGTTTTTCACGAAGTGACCAACGCACCATTACCGATAAGGCGATTGGTTCGGTACATTATATTAGTCCCGAACAGGCAAGAGGCGAAAAGACCGATGAAAAAACCGATATTTATTCGGTTGGTGTAATGCTTTATGAAATGCTTACAGGTAAGCTTCCTTTTCAAGCTGAAAGTGCAGTGTCGGTTGCAATTATGCAGCTTCAGCGTGACCCACAATTACCAACTGAAATCAATGCTTCAATTCCTTTGGGTCTTGAACAAATCACAATGCATGCAATGCAAAAAAGCCAAGACAAACGTTATCAAACCGCTTCTGAAATGCTTTGTGATTTAGGTAATTTCAGAAAAGACCCTTCCATGTCTTTTAATTACAATTATTTTGTTGATGATTCTCCCACACGCTTTGTGGGTGGTGTGGTTGATAAACCCGAAGAAAAAGTGAAAAAGAAAACAACTGCACAAAAAGAAAAAAGCGGTATTGTGCCAATTTTAACTGGCGTTGCAATTGCCTTGGTATTGGCAACTGTTGTTTTGGTCGTTATCTTTTTGATTGACTTTTTTAGCAGCAGTGCAACCGATAATATTTCAACCCCGAAATTCATTGGCCAAAAACTTGAAGATATTAAGAAAAACGAACAGTATGAAATTGACTTCAACTTTAAAGAAGAATGGGGCCACAGTGCCGACTATGCTTATGGTATTGTTTATGAGCAGTCAATTAAAGAAGGTAATAAGGTTAAGCCTGACACGGACATAACACTTTATATAAGTATGGGCCCAAAAACCAAAAAGGTTAATGATGTAACCGATAAGACCGAATCGGCCGCGTTTAGCGAACTTGAAGCAAATGGTTTTAAGGTTTTAATTACCGAAATGGCAAGTGATGAATACGCAGCAGGACATGTAATTCGCACCGAGCCGGAACGCTATACAACCGTTGCCGAAGGTGCAACTGTAACAATATTCGTTTCAACAGGTAAGCCCACTGTTATGCTTGATGTTCCTAATGTTGTTGGCGAACCGGTTGAACAAGCAAGAGAAAAACTTCAAGACCTTAAATTGCTTGTTACTGTTGAAGAGGTTGAAATTGCTTGGAATGAAAAATATCAACCAAAGGGTTATGTTGTAAGTCAAACACCCGATTCCACAAGCAAAAAAATACCCGAAGGTACTGAAATTAAGCTTTATGTAAGTAAAGGCACTTACAAAGCTGATGTTCAGGTTGAACTTCCCGAAGATTACGAAAAGCAAATTTGCACAGTTTCACTTTGGACTGATGACGGCAGAGAACTTATGACCAGTGAAAAGCTTGACTTTACAAAGGTGAGCAATTATACCTTTAAAAATGTGGTTTCAACTTCAAAAACTGCGAGATATGTTGTTAAAATCACACCTGAAAATGAATCATCACTTGATTATATGTATATTTCGGTTAACTTCCGTGCAAGTTCTAAAGTTGATTTGGTAAGTATAACACATTACGGTGCGGGTTTTAATTTATGGTAGGCATTATTATTAAGGCGCTTTCGGGGTTCTATTATGTTGAAAGTGACAAGGTAATTTATGAATGTAAAGCAAGGGGAAGCTTTCGTAAAAGCGGGGTTTCCCCCTTGGTAGGCGACAGGGTAGAGTTTGAAATAACCGACAAAGAAAAGGGAATTGTTAATAATATTTTGCCGCGCAAAAATGTTTTACTTCGCCCCAATGTTTCAAATATTGATAAGCTATTTATTGTGTCTTCGTTTCAAACCCCTGCACCTAATGCATTTATTATTGATAAAATCAGTGCTATTGCGGTTTATAATAATATTGAACCCATAATTATTTTCAACAAATGTGATATGGGTGATTTTTCAAACTGGCTTAAAATTTATAAAAATGCGGGCTTTAAGTCGTTTGTGGTCTCCGCCCAAACGGGTGAGGGAATTGAACAACTTAAGGCCGAGCTTAAAGATTCGGTAAGCGCATTTACAGGAAATTCGGGTGTTGGAAAATCAAGCATATTAAACCGACTTTTTGGTGAAAGCATTATTAAAACCGGTGAGGTAAGCGAACATTTAGGTCGCGGACGGCACACAACCCGCCATATTGAAGCATATACGCTTTCATTTGGTGGTTATGTGGTTGATACCCCCGGCTTTTCGGCATTTGAAACCCAAACCAATGACTATCGTTTTAAAGAACTTTTACCTGAACTTTTTCCTGATTTTAAGGAAAATATTTATAACTGTCGCTTTACTTCTTGCACACACACCAAAGAGTCGGGTTGTGCGGTTATTGAGGCGGTAGAAAAGGGTGAAATTGAAAAGACCCGATTCGAGTCATATTTGCAGTTATTTGATGAATTAAAAGATTTAAAGCCCTGGGAGGCAGTAAATCGCAAAAATAAGTAACATTTTTACTTTCCCACGATATAATAGTATTGTAAGGGGGAGTAAAAATGCGCAGACGAATTTCGTTTAATAAGGGCTTTGTCGCTATTTCGTTTTCGGTGGGGCTTTTATTTAGTTGTTTTTGTCCCCCTCGATTTTTAGTGGCAGCGCTTGCAATTTGGGTTATTGTGCTTGGGTTGTCGGCAGCCAAATGTTGACGGAGGCATTGTATGAAGGTTGTATTATTTAAAAGCCCTAAATTTTTAAGCGGATTTCTAAGAGTTATTTTTGGCATCAAAAAGCAAGAAAACATAAATACATAAAAAAACACCTGAAAGCTTATTGCTTTCAGGTGTTTAATTTTTTGCAATTATTTAATAATTGATTCGCCTGTCATTTCAGCAGGTTGTTCTAAATTTAAAAGTTTTAAAATTGTTGGTGAAATATCGCAAAGTTTACCGCCTTCACGAAGTTCACATTCGTAACCAATAACCGAGAAAGGAACAGGGAAGGTTGTATGTGCAGTAAAGGGTGAACCATCGGTATCAAGCATTTTATCGGCATTACCGTGGTCGGCGGTCAAAAGCATTACACCGCCCATTTTCTTAACGGCATCTTCAACACGGCCAACACAAGTGTCAACAGTTTCAACAGCTTTTACAGCAGCATCAAAGAAACCTGTATGACCAACCATGTCGCAGTTTGCAAAGTTAAGAATTACAACATCATATTTATCGCTTTCGATGGCTTCGCATACCTTATCGCAAACTTCAAAAGCGCTCATTTCGGGTTGTAAGTCATAGGTCGCAACCTTTGGTGAATTAACCAAAATTCTATCTTCGCCGTTGAACATAACTTCACGGCCACCGTTAAAGAAGAAGGTTACGTGAGCATATTTTTCGGTTTCGGCAATGCGAAGTTGGGTAAGACCCTTAACGCTTAAATATTCGCCAAGTGTATTCACAAGACTTTGTGGTTTAAATGCAATTTCAACATTTGGCATTGAAGCATCATATTGTGTCATACAAACATAGAATACATTTTGTCTGCCACCCTTGCGTTCAAAGCCGTTAAATTCATCATCAACAAATGTACGGGTGATTTCGCGGGCACGGTCAGGGCGGAAGTTGAAGAAAATCACACTGTCGCCTGACTGAATTCTTTCGGTGCCTTCAATAACGGTTGGAAGCACAAATTCGTCAGTAATGTTTTTGCCGTCTTCATCAATTTGTGTGTAAGAATATCTTACAGCGGCAGCAGCATCATCGGTTTTAATGCCTTCGCCGTAAACCAATGCAGCATAAGCTTTTTCAACACG
>JAZKYB010000106.1:0-4193 GCA_045611905.1 Acutalibacteraceae bacterium
GACATGGCTACGATCCGACTTACCTTCCGCTTTTATAGCATCATAGGTTTGCTGTGAACTGCTGAAGGAAACCGTTCCGTCGGCTGTGCCGTGGTATATCCAGATGGGTGTGTTTACAAAAACATCGGGCGCATAATAACCCGCGCCACCACAAACAGGAACAGCCGCCGCAAAGGTGTTAGGGTATGCTTCAAGCATTCGCCAAGTGGCGAAGCTACCCAAAGACAAGCCCGTTAAATATATGCGGTCAGTATCGCCATTGTATTCACTAACAATACTATCAAGCAATCGTTTTGTTGCATCTAAATAGCCGGTTTTTTGTTGGTTTGCACCCCACCCAAAATTCGACTGTGGAAAAATCAATACTGCCTTAGAAAGAAAATCAGGCGCCGCCTTAAACGAACACGTGAAATTTTTAAGCTGAAGCCAATTATCGTTGCCAAGCTCACCCGCACCGTGTAAAAATAAAATTACGGGGAATTTACCGTTTTTATCATAATTTACAGGTATTGATAGTCTGTAAGGGATAGTATAGCCCGACTGTGAATCATAAAAACTTAACGCTTTTGTTGAGCCATCAAAAGTGCCCATAAATTTATATGATTTAACTATTTCGGTTGTGGGCTTTTCAACCACCGCATTATTTACCGATTCAGTTTTAGAAACATTATTATTGGTTGTAGAATTATTTCTTGATGGTGTTTTAGAAACGGTTGAATTTTCTTTTTGCGGTGCGCTAGTTTGTGAAGAATTTTCACTGTCGCCACCCACAAAAAAATCACTTTTAGGTGGACTGCTTTTTATTAAATATACCACCCAAAACGAAGCGCCGATTAAAACAAAAGCCATAATAGTGACCAAAACAATTATTAAAGCTTTTAGTTTTTTATCTGTCATTTTAATCCCCCGTTTTAATTAATTTTGCTTTATATTCAAGCCCGCTTTCCTGCGGGGTTTTAAAAGTTAAAAAGTATAAATCAGTAGCGCGATTTTCGTAACAAAACATTTTTTCGGCCAAGGTGCCCAAATTTTTAATTTCAGTTGCTTTTAAAACCAAATTGCTGCCCTTTTGTTTTTTGCTTTCGCTAATAATTTTCTTGCCGTTTTTATTAAAGCCCAACACCCTAATATACGGGGGTGTTTTCATAAAAAATGTATCATCAAGCCCCAAAAACGCCGAAAGCACAATTCGCCTAACCCTTGCCAAAGTGTAACGCTTGCTTTTAATTTTATTATACACATCCGAAAGATTAGTTGCAACCCTTACCGCTGAAAAAAGTTTATTTTCAAGCCCTTCGCTTAAATCAGGCAAGTTTTTTAGTTCTTCCAAACTTTTGGTGCGAAGTGTGGCTAAAATTGCCCTGTCAATTAACTGTATGTTTGAAATGTTATTTTCGTTTATAAGGGAAAATGCCGATTTTGGCATATGTTTTTGTGCGAATAAAAAATCGCCCGAAAGTATTTTTTCACGAATAAGGGAAGCTGATGCAAAACCGTCCAAAACAATGCCGCTATCGTGGTTTGCACCCAACCTTTTAACCGTTTCAAACTTTAAATTTGCGCCAATTTCTTTTGCCGCCAAAATATATTCAATTGCCAAGTTGTTGTTTGCGCCTTCTAATATTCCTTTTGGTGCGCCACAGCTTTCGGCAGTTATTTGCCTTGCCTTTGCAAATGTGCGACCGTTTTTAAGGTTTTGGGGTAATTTTTCTTTAAATTCGTTTGATAATAAAATTTCAGCCGTTTTTAAAAGCGGTTCTACTTCCCCCGTTTCGCTGCCAAACATAATGGTGTCACAACCCGCCATTACGAGAGCACTAACACCGCCAAACGCAAAATTTTGTGCAGTTGACATTGAATAACACACAGGAAGTTCTAAAACCAAATCCACCCCACAGTTTAGCGCCATTTGTGTACGAACACGCTTATCACAAATTGCGGTGTCGCCACGCTGAACAAAGTTTGAACTTATTACACAAACCACATCGCCCAACTTTTTCGCTTCACTAATTAAATAATTATGCCCTAAATGAAGGGGGTTGAATTCTGCAATTATGCCTATTCTTGACAAAAAATCACTTCTTTTACAAATAAACTTGAAAATGGTAAAAATTTATTGTATTATATATTAGTTAATATAACATATTTTATTTTTTAATTCAATACATTTTGACGGAGGCAGTAAAAAATGAAAATTTTCGTTGTAAATGCAGGTAGTTCATCCCTTAAATATCAACTTATTGATATGGAAAATGAACAAGTTTTAGCAAAAGGTCTTTGTGAACGCATTGGTGTGACCGGCGGCATTACCCACAAAGCTGCTGATGGCAGGGTATATTCTGCTGAAACAGCAATGCCAACCCACAGTGAAGCTTTTGAAGCCGTAGTTTACGCTTTAACAAAATCTGATGCAAAAGTTATTGATTCTTTTGATGAAGTTTCGGCTATTGGCCACAGAATTGTGCAGGGCGGCGCAATTTTCAAGGGCTCTTGCCTTATCACCGAAGATGCTTTAAATAAAATTGACGAACTTGGCGCATTGGCACCTTTGCACAACCCTGCACACGTTCTTGCAATTAAAGCTTGCATTAAAACCTTTGGCAAAGAAAAACCACAAGTTGCAGTTTTTGACACTTCTTTCCACCAAACCATGCCCGAACATGTTTATATGTTTGCGCTTCCTTATGAATATTATGAAAAATACGGCGTTCGTAAATATGGTGCACACGGCACAAGCCACCACTTTGTAAGCGACCGTTGTGCAGTGCTTGAAAATAAGGACAAGAAAGACCTTAAAATCATCACCTGCCACCTTGGCAACGGTTGTTCTATTACCGCTGTTAAAGATGGTCTTTGCTATGATACTTCAATGGGCTTTACCCCACTTGACGGCTTTATGATGGGTACCCGTACAGGCACACTTGACCCTTCAGCTTTAACCTTTATTGCCGAAAAAGAAAACCTTACCCCTGCTGATATCAACCGCATTTGCAACAAGGAATCCGGCGTGTTTGGTGTTTCGGGCGTTTCTAACGACAACCGCGACGTTGCCGCTGCTGCTGAAAACGGCAATCACCGTGCACAACTTGCAATTGATATGCAACGTTATCAAATCCTTAAATTCGTTGGTTCTTATATCGCTGCTATGAACGGTGTTGATGCTATTGTATTTACCGGCGGTATTGGTGAAAACGATGGCGAACTTCGTAAGTATGTTTGCGAAAACCTTGCATATCTTGGCGTTAAGATTGACGACCAAAAGAATGCTGTTCGTGGTGAAGAAATTAAAATTTCTACCGACGATAGTAAGGTTAATGTTTACATTATCCCCACCAATGAAGAACTTGCAATTGCACGTGACACATTGGCAATTATTTCAAAATAATTTTAAAAAAGGTGTTTTAAAATGAACATTACTGAAATTAAAAGCAAAATTCAAAATGGTGGCTTTGATAAAGACTTTTTAATGCTTTACGGCGAAAGCGAAAAAGCAAAGCAAAGATATTTTGAAGCTTGTTGTGAATTTGAAAAGCTTTTCCCAACCGAAAATGACATTCGCCTTTTCTCTGCCCCCGGTCGTACCGAAGTTGGCGGCAACCACACCGACCATCAACACGGCAGCGTGCTTGCAGGCGGTGTTGATATGGACGTTATTGCCGTTGTGGCACTTAACGGCGAAGATGTCGTTCGCATTAAGTCAAAGGGTTATGACATGGATGTTATAAAACTTTGCGAACTTGAAAAATGCGAAAAAGAAATTGGCCGTGCATCTGCCCTTATTCGTGGCGTTTGCTTTAAATTTAACGAAATGGGCGTAAAACTTGGCGGTTTTAATGCCTATACCACTTCTAATGTATTAAAGGGTTCAGGTCTTTCTTCGTCAGCCGCTTTCGAAGTGCTTACCGCAAACATTCTTAATGGTTTGTTTGCTGACAATAAGGTAAACGAAATTGAAATTGCAAAAATTGGCCAATTTGCTGAAAGAGAATATTTTGGCAAGCCTTGCGGTCTTTTAGATCAGATGGCAAGTTCACTCGGTGGATTTACTTATGCTGATTTCAATGATCCCACCAATCCCATTACCGAGAGTATCGACCTTGATATTAAGAAATACGGTTATACTCTTTGTGTTGTTGATACAGGCGGTGACCACGCTAATCTTACTGATGATTATGCAGGTATTACAGTTGAAT
>JAZKYB010000107.1:0-1485 GCA_045611905.1 Acutalibacteraceae bacterium
CCATCTTACAGCGGATTGCTCCTTTGGTATATCCAAGATGCCTTGGTTATACATTATGCGGTATTAGCAGTCGTTTCCAACTGTTGTCCCCCTCTGTAAGGCAGGTTACTCACGCGTTACTCACCCGTCCGCCACTAAGTGAAACAAGGAAATCCAGTAGCAAGCTACCATCAAACCAGCGTTTCACTCCGTTCGACTTGCATGTGTTAGGCACGCCGCCAGCGTTCGTCCTGAGCCAGGATCAAACTCTCTAAAAAATTATATCTTAACACCGAAGTGTTAACATCTTCTTAGATAAGCTTTAAGCTCATTCTTAGACAATACTGACGTATTGTTTTTGTCCTTCATACTTTATAAAGTACTGACATTTTCTCTCGATTTCTCTTAAGAATTGTCGGGTCCTTATTATTGTCGTTGTTTAATTTTCAAGGTCCGTTTTGCGCTCCCTCATCAGAGCGCTCGACTATAATACCACACTAAATACCCCTTTGTCAACACTTTTTTCAAACTTTTTTTAAAAAATTTTTTAACCACAATATATTGGGTTTATGCGGTTTTTTAGCACCTATTTTTTAATGAAAAGGAGGGCGAAAAATCGCCCCCCTTACATATTATATATATACTGCCGTTTGCGCAGCATTAAAAATTTAACCCAAAATTACTATACCGGCGATTACCATAGCGATAACCACATAATGTTTCCATGACATTTTTTCTTTTAGGAAAATTCTGCTCCACAAAACTGAAATTGCACAGTAAGCCGAAATGATTACCATACCAACCGAAAAGTCACTAAACATAACTGCCATATAGAAAATTTGGCCAACCGTTTCGCACAAGCCGCCAAAGTACAAATGTTTATTGCCTTTAAACATATTATCCTTTTTAACAAGCTTAACCCAAACAAAAGCAAAAATGGCCAAAACAAAGAAGGTAAGCTCGAAAGCCGAGTTTGCGGCGTAGTCGCTCATTTCGATGCCGGTTTTTTCGATAAACCAATCCGAGAAAAGAAATTCATCACCAACAGTGCCAAGTGCATCTATAATAAGGTAAGAAATTGGCAATAAGAAAGCAAGTATGCTTTTGGCATATTTACGGTTAGCCCTTTCTTGACGAGCTTGACGAACTTCTTCATCCTCGTGCTGTTCAACGAAGCCAAGTGCCACAATGCCCACAGTAATCATAACAATACCAATAATTGTGGTTATTGTTATATCCTCGGTTGAAGTTAAACCAAAAATCAAACATAAAATAAATGCAAGCGCACCTGATGAGTTGCAAATTGGTGAAGAAATCGAAAGTTCGATATAACGAAGGCCAATATATCCCAACACCATTGCAAATATGTAAAGGGCAGCAATGGGCAAGTAATACACAAAGTCCATCATTTTAAAGTCGGTATAGAAAATGCTTGCCACCGTTTTGGGCACTGCATCAACACCGACGGTGTTATCAATTATTGCGCCGCCTATAAGGGTAATAAAG
>JAZKYB010000108.1:0-1741 GCA_045611905.1 Acutalibacteraceae bacterium
AATGTTGCTAAAAAGAAGGCAACGGTGATGGATGCACCAATTATTATTTGCGGCAACAGCGGTTATATTATCAACTTCACATTTGATAGTGAATGGGATGGATATGTAAAAAAAACCGCCCGATTCAAGTTTGCAAATAACGGCAAAAAAAGCTATATAGATGTTTTGTTTTCAGGCACACAATGCGAAGTGCCTATTCTATATGACATTTCCAAAGTTATGATTGGTGTGTATGCCGGGGATTTAAGAACCACAACAAGTGCAACAGTTAATTGTGAAAAATCAATCTTATGTGGTGATGGTGTACATAACCCACCGCCCGAAGATATTTACAATCAGTTAATGGAACAATTAAATCGAGATATTGTTGTCGATCAAACATACAACCCTGAAAGCGAGAATGCACAAAGCGGTATTGCGGTAGCAGAGGCGGTAGAAAACACCGTTCAGTATATCGAAACGAAAACTCTTAAAGTAGAGGGAAATGTTATAACTAACGATAGCATTGTAACTCTAGGTGTAGGTTGGAGTGGTAATTTAGAGAGTGGGTTTACCCATACAAGCGGAAAAACAGAGCCGTTAACTTTTAATGTCAATGCTAACGATGGCGAAAAGTATTTAATACAATATGATTGGGATATAGACCATAACCCAAAAGCCATTACGCTAAAACTTGGAAATTTAGAAAAAATCAATAACGATGAAGTCTATCCAACAGATGCTTATGTTGTTGGCGATATAAAATGGGCGCTTAATTGTGTTGGTGATAATGGTGTTTTACAAATTATACCTTATGAGTATTATAAGGGAACAATAAGCAATATCAGATTGCAAAAAATTTCCGATATTGGTACGGAAGAAGTTGAAATAACACTTCATAACATAGAGAGCATACCGCTTGAAAATCACTTAACAGGATTTTATAATATTAGTCTTGGTAAAAATGCTCTTACAAACTCTATCAATACAACTAGATGCCTTGCCATAGGTAGTGACTCGTTAAGAGAATTGAAAACAGGCGGTAGAAATATATGTTTAGGCACTTATGCTTTATCGCAAATGGAATACGGCGACAATAATATTTCTATCGGTGCGGATAGTGGTTTTAAAGTTAAAAAAGCGCAAGATTGTATCATAATAGGTAAAGCAGCGTTACAAAGTGGCGATTTTCATAAAAATAATATTGCTATTGGTGACGGTGCTTTGTATAGCGTTTCAGGGGCAACAACAAATAATAACATTGCTATTGGTAAGAATGCGGGTTACAAAGTAACAAGTACGCAAAGCAATATTTTTATAGGTGAAAATGCAGGTTATCATCTAGTAAAAGGCGGTAATAATGTTTTTATAGGTGACGGAACGGGGCAAGGTTGTAAAAATGGTTGGGGTTGCACTTTTATAGGCAAAGGTGCTAATAGTACAGCCGATATAGATTATGTTACTGTAATCGGTAGCGGTGCAAGTGCAGGATATAGCAACCAACTTATTATCGGCGCAAATGCTATTGGTGATAAGGCTAATCAAGCGGTTATAGGTAATAACAACATTGTTGAAACATTATTAAAAGGTGAGTTAGTTGTTCGTGGAACTGACGGAACAAAACGAAAACTTGTATTTAATACCGATAATACAATTAGTTGGGTGGCGGTGTAATGAATATAACACTTGAACTAACGCTTGACGAAACAAACCTTATTTTAAATGCTTTGTCAAATAGACCATATATAGAGGTTGTTGAACT
>JAZKYB010000109.1:0-4997 GCA_045611905.1 Acutalibacteraceae bacterium
ACAGTATAGATATTGTTCGCCTTTGAACTTGTTACGGGCGCAGTGGCGTTAACGGAAGAAATCTCAAGCTTTCCGTCCATTGTTGCATCAGAAACAACTACATTAAAGTAACGATAATGCTCATCATAAGTTACGCCGCCAAGCTTTTCGGTTGGAATTACTTCGCGAACACGGAACCAATATGTACCAACCGATGTAAACTCGAAATCTGCAAGGTCGGTGTCATTCATAAAGTCAAAGGAATAATCATAACTTGCATCACCGTATTTAACAACACGGGTTTCACCATTTTTAGTTACATTAACCCAATTTGCACCATCAAGCATTTCAATTGCAAACTCAAAACGGTCACCCTGCTGCCAATTACGGCCCGAAAGTATTTTAGTGCCTGTTACAACCAATGATGGCTTAACAGCATCGGGCGTGTAATCATTGATAAAATGAGCAGTTGCAACTATGTTATTATCTGCCGTAACGGTAACAAAATTTTGCTGTGGTGCAAAACCATTAGGCATATCAATTTCGTTTACAATATAATCGCCAGGTATTAAACCCGATAATGTGTGTGATTGACCTGCCTTGATTTTAAAGGTTTGTCGTGCGTTATAATCATCCACAGGATATACTTCAAAGGTAAATTCGTGATTATTGTTATACGCAATATTTTCATCACGATTAACTTCCTTTGAAACAACAATTGTACCGTCATGAACAACAAGTGTATTTTCGAAAACAACTTCGGTAAGTGTTTCTGATTTGATTGTTGCAGTACAACTTACAGTAGAATTTTGCAAGGCGCCATCAACAAAAATTTTGCTCACCTTATACATTCCGTTAATTTCTTCGTTAACTGTCAGCGCAGTATCTTTAGCAATTCCAAGAATATATACAGACTCGCCTGCCTTTAAGTTGATGGTTGCTTTATTATTAGCAAACCTTAAAACAGTTTCATTAGAAAGTGTGCGGTCAGCATATTGATAATACGCTCTATATTCACCCGAAATGTTCGCATTCACTGTAAATTCATAGGTATCATCGGTGCCGTAAAGTGTGTCATCAACCGTTTTTGTAAGTTTAATACCTTGTGGTATATCAATAGAAATTCGACCGTTGTTACCAAGGAAAGCGCCAACATGTATATGGTCATGCGTTGTTTCGGTTTGAATTACCGGATAACGAACATATTCAAGCGAAGCGGTTGTATTTTCACTTTTCAGAACATTATAGGGTTCAAGAACACGATGAATAGTACCTGCGGGAACATCCCAAGAATTATCGGCATTTTTGCAAGCATCAGTCAAAGCACCAAGCGTTTCGTTTGATATTATTTCAAACTTCCACTGAATTTCGGCAGGGATTTTGCCATTATTCGCAGCACCTGTACCCACAAAAACTGCATACTTACGGAAGTATGTATTACCATCATTAGCGGCGGGTTTTGCACCTTTATATAATACATAATTTGTGCCGTTATTAACATAAATTTCTGTTTTTTCAGAATAATAATAGCGTTCATTTTGAACAGACGGTGCAAAGAATACTAATGTGTTTTGCGAGTTATTTGGATTTTGATGTGTTAGTTTATCATCATTCCACCAGTTAGTATAGAAATAATACTTGCCGTCATCCGAAATACCATCGTTATTTTCATCAATAATATGTGAAGTTTTATCAGTAATAGCTTCGTTAAGATTTACGGGGGTAATTGTTTCGGAAATACCAACCTCAAATACAAGGCGAATTGGGTCAGCCGGTTTGTATTCAATACTTACATTAGTGGCTTCCTCTAATGTGTCACCATTCAATGTGATGTTATATGATGTTACGGGAATTAAAGATGCGGGTATACGCCAAATTACCGATGTATTACCATCATCAATACGGGTGTGCACTTGTGTTGAAATATACATAAGGTTAGTGTCGGTATACTCACCTTGAATTGCACCCAACAAACCATAAGACTTGTTTATATATGTTGCTTTTACGCCATTTATTACAGGAATATCAGCTTCTGTATGGCTTTCTTGCCAATGTCCCATATAATTACCGTCTTCATCGGCATACCAACCAATATAGTTAGACCATTTTCCGTCCCACGCACGAAGTTGATAACTGTTATAAGCACTAGTAATCAAATCACGCGCAACCGCTATATCTTCAATACCAATGCGTTGTTTAACCGACTGAATTAAATTATTGCCAAGTTCGGAATAACTTCCGTCGGAATTTAAAAACAAACTTTCATCACCTGTAAAGTTTTCTGCAAGATGTTCACCTGTATAGAAGGTGTCACCAAGCATAATACCCTTTACATCCTTAACGTTCATATAATGGCCAATGTCATCTACAAATTCAACATAACCCTCGTGGTCGTGAAGTCCGTTTTGAACTAATGTTGGGTAATAAAGCGACTGAATGATAATTTGTTTTACAATTTCATCAAACGCTTTTGTAAGCGCTTGTGAATTACTTGCGGGGAAATATTTAGTTACATAATCCTTTTGTTCTACCGAACTAATTTGTGCAAGCTTTGTAACTGAAGCTTGGTCAGGATTGCGGCCGGTCTCAATATTGAAAAGCATATTTGAACCATTACGGGTTGCAAGATAATCGCCCCACAAATTATCAGTATTTGTAAAAGCGCCTGGGTTTAATACCGGGCTTGAAAGAGACTGATTATTTGCACCAAGACCCAAGGTGTAAAACAATGGTTTTTGGCCGTTATAATGCTGTGCCACTTCATTTATTGAATATGCAGCAGTAAGCTGATTAACAAAGTCAATTGCATTTTTTAATGCAGAATTATTAGGTTCGCCACCATTACCAAGGTTTGAGGTGCCAATACCAACAGTATCTCTAACACCCGAACCCGCAAAATTACTGGTTGCAGTAGTGGGTTCACCATCGGACATTAAAACAAAAATCGGTGTGCGAGCAGTACCCGCTTGGTGTTTGCCTTCAGGAATTACTGTTTCTGTTTGATTTAAAAATTCCTTCAAAGCAAAAAATACACCATTTTGAATGTATGTACCACCTTCAACTTTTTTGGAAACAATAGACATTGTGTTGTTTTGAGAATTCTTAACATTATCATTTACTTTAATGCTATTGTCGCTTTGTATGATAAATTTATCTCTATTTTGTCCCGATGTTGGTGCAGTATAACGGTCAAGTGGTAATATCACAGTCGCAGTGCTACCGGAAGAATTACCAAATTGTGAATTACCCGAATATAAAACCACGCCAACACGATTATGCTTATTAAGCTGCAATAAGCGTTTAATTGCATCATTTGCCGAATCAACAAGTTCATCCACATAACCGCTGTTACTCATCGAACCTGAAGCATCAAGAATTAACATTGTGTCGGTTGGTGTATATGAATATCCAACAATTGATTTATTTGACGCTAAAGCAGACAATGCAACAAGGAAATTATTATCGTCCTTCATTGTTAAATTGTAATCATTGCCGTTAGCATCAACCAAATTTCCTAACCCATTTGGGTTGCGAAAAACTGATTTATCAGTCCATACACGACCCGCCAAGTCGGTATTATCTGCCGGGAACATTTCCTGCCAAGAATTAAAGGTGGATGGATCAACAACCCTTGAATCCTCACTGTCTGCCGCCAAAACAGGCATAAGCATAAGTGGCAAAGACACCAAAATAATTGCAAATGCCAAAATTACAGCCAAAGTCTTTTTAGATAGTTTTTTAACTTTCTTCATTATTATCATTCCTTTTATTAGGCACATTCAGTTATAATAAATTTTCTTCACGAATTCGTTTTTCACAATAATTATATAAACCATCCGCCGTTTCCTGTGCAAGTTTAGAAAAATCAAACTGCGATAGAAATTCTAATGTCAATGAAATGGTTTCATCTTCAACCTTTAAAACACGAAATGTGGATTCAATATAACGCTTAACTTTTTGGCTCTTAGTAAAGTACATATTGCACGGCACAGTTAAATAAGCACGCATTATGCCGCCTGTTGCAATTTGAAGCTCATAAAAATCCTTAAAATCAAGGTCAGGTAAACGCTCGCCAAATACATCTTTTAATATATCAGCATTTACCTCTTTAATATAATCCCATGTTTTTGGAATTGAATATACCGTGGTATAAAGTTCACGAATATTTTCGCTTACTTCTGAAAGATAAAGTTGTAATGCCTTTAGAAAAGCAAACCTAAACAACTTATTCTCTGTTTTGTCTTTAACAACCTCATCAGTAATTTCATGCTGGCGTTCAATTACATAAGTGATAAGTTCGGCTAAAATCGCCTCTTTCGTTTTCATTTCGTAATAAATAGAATTTTCGGTCACACCTGATTCTATCGATATTTCCTTAACTGAAGTATTAGCAAACCCTTTTTTTATAAAAAGTTCTGCCGCCGCTAAAACAATACGGTCACGCACACTAAAAGTCATTTTTGCCGCCGCCATAATCATCACCTCTAAAGTATCTTTTTCAAGCGTAAATTAAAGTGCACTTGAAAGTTTGATTTATTGTAACATTAAAGTGAAAAAATGTCAATATTTCGACAAAATTTTTACAGCAAAAAAGTGATGCATTTTCTGCATCACTTTAATTTTTTTAAATGTTTATTCAATTCACCAATAGGAAGTCCAACAATATTAAAATAATCGCCCCTAATTTCCTTTACAAGCAAGGCACCTTTGGCTTGAATACCATAACTTCCTGCTTTATCATACGGCTCATCCGTATCGAGATAGGCATTAATCTCATCAAAAGAAAGGTCAAAAAATTCTACTTCACTTACAACCGAAAAGCTGTCAACCATATCCCCTTTTATAATGGCACAACCGGTCACCACCAAATGTGTGTTACCCGATAACATACTTAACATTTCAAATGCATCTTGTCGGTTTTTTGGTTTACCCAAAATTTTATCGCCTAAAATAACCGAAGTATCAGCACCAATAACAACCGCTTGGGGATAGTCTTTTGCAATATCTTGCGCCTTGAT
>JAZKYB010000110.1:0-1671 GCA_045611905.1 Acutalibacteraceae bacterium
GGCGAAACCGCAACCGGCAAATATCCCGTTCTGACCGTGCAGACCATGTCCCGCATTGCGGAAAGCACCGAAAAGTGCATCAATTATCCCAAGCGCTTTGCCAATTCCGAATTCAAAATCCGCAACACGGTGGATGCCATTTCCCACGCTACCTGCGGTATGGCTATTGACATTGGCGCAAAGGCCATTGCGGTGTGTTCACTTTCGGGCTCGACCGCACGCATGGTTTCTCGTTTCCGCCCGGCTGTGCCCATTATCGGCATTACAACCGATGAAAAAGCTTGGCGCAGACTTTCACTTTCTTGGGGTGTAATTCCTATGATGTGCGAAAGTTATAATTCTACCGACGTGTTGTTTTATAGCGCCGCTAAGATTACTAAAGATATTTTACGCCTTTCAAAAGGTGATAAAATTGTTTTGACAGGTGGCGTTACAAACGGCCAAACAGGTAACACAAACCTTATTAAAGTTGATGTTATATAACAAGAAAAACGGCTTTGCCTAAATTGGCAAGGCCTTTAATTTTTATTTGCTTACAATTTCGGTTTTAAAGCCCATATATGGTTGTAAAGCTTTTGGAATTTTAATTGTGTATTTTTCACCGTCGAATGACAAATTGTTTTCAAGGAAAGCAATTAACATTCTGGGTGGTGCCACAACTGTGTTATTTAATGTGTGTGCAAGATATTTTTTGCCGTCAGCGTCTTTAACACGAATACCCAAACGGCGTGCTTGTGCGTCACCAAGATTTGAACAACTGCAAACTTCAAAATATTTTTGTTGTTTGGGTGACCAAGCTTCAATATCGTATGACTTAACCTTTAAGTCGGCAAGGTCGCCCGTGCAACATTCAAGTGTGCGAACAGGAATATCCATACTTCTGAAAAGTTCAACAGAATAGTTCCACATTTTGTTGAACCATTCCATACTTTCTTCGGGTTTGCAAATAACTATCATTTCTTGCTTTTCAAACTGGTGAATACGGTAAATGCCACGTTCTTCAATGCCGTGTGCGCCCTTTTCTTTTCTAAAACAAGGTGAATAGCTTGTAAGGGTTAAGGGAAGTTTTTCTTCTAAAGTAATGGTGTCAATAAACTTACCAATCATCGAATGTTCGCTGGTGCCGATAAGATAAAGGTCTTCACCTTCAATTTTATACATCATAGCGTCCATTTCTTCAAAGCTCATAACACCGGTTACAACGTTGCTTCTAATCATATAAGGGGGAATACAATAAGTAAAGCCCTTATCAATCATAAAGTCACGTGCATAAGAAAGCACTGCAGAATGAAGTCTTGCAATGTCGCCCATAAGGTAATAAAAACCTTCGCCTGCAACCTTGCCGGCAGCTTCTTTATCAATGCCGTTAAAGGCAGCCATAATGTCAGTATGATAGGGGATTTCAAAGTTTGGAACGGTTTTTTCACCATATTGCATAACTTCAACATTTTCGCTATCATCTTTACCAACAGGTACGCTGTCATCAACAATGTTTGGAATTTTCATTTGAATTTCCAAAACCTTTTTGGCAAGCTCGTCTTCCTTGATTTCAAGTGCCTTTAATTCTTCGGCTTGTTCGGTAACAAGGCGCTTAATTTCTTCTGCCTCGTCACGCTTGCCTTGAGCCATAAGCATACCGATTTGCTTAGAGAGCTTGTTTCTGCCGCCGCG
>JAZKYB010000111.1:0-7322 GCA_045611905.1 Acutalibacteraceae bacterium
TGTTAAAGCCATGAATAGAAGACACCGATGCACCCATACAAATGGTTGTGTCAAGTGCCGAAAGCGGTGCAACTGCGCCGAGTGTGTAACAACCGATATCGCCCATAACCTTAAGTTTGTTTTTCTTTAAGGTATAGAACAAACCGCGGTGAGGACAACCTGCACACATAACGGGCGGTCGCATAGGAATATTTTCCGAAAGGGCAACACCTTTCGGTGCTTCTACACCCATTTTTTCAGCAACAAAGTTTTGACTAAATTCACCGATATTGCCAAAAATGTCTTTACCGCTAACTGTTACACCAATGTTGTTGCAATGGCTTTCAATGATACCATCAAGTTCTTCAACAACAATAACATTTTTAACATTTTTAGCGAAGTCCTTAATTTTCTTAACTGGGAGTGGGTTAATCATACCAAGCTTTAATACGGGGTATTTATCGCCGAATACTTCCTTAACATATTGATAACTTGTAGAAGAAGTAATAATACCAACTGTATTATCGTTGCCTTCTTCAATTCGGTTAAACCAAGCGGTTTCAGCATATTCGATTAAATCGAGTGTACGCTTTTCTACAATGGGGTGGCGCTTTTTAGCGTTACCCGGCATCATTATGTATTTTTCGCCGTTTTTTTCGTACGGTTTTTGTTCGTATGCTATTCTATCGCTTTCTTCAATAACGCTTTGAGAATGAGCAACACGGGTAACCATTTTTATAAAAATAGGTGTGTCAAATTTTTCGGAAATTTCAAATGCTTCTTTAACAAAAGCAATAGATTCAGCACTGTCGCTCGGTTCAAGCATTGGTATTTTTGATGCTATTGCATAATGGCGAGAATCTTGCTCGTTTTGAGAAGAATGCATACCCGGGTCATCAGCAACACCGATAATAAGACCGCCGTTAACACCTGTGTAAGCCACGGTGAAAAGTGGGTCGGCCGCAACGTTTACACCAACGTGCTTCATACCGCAAAAGCTGCGTTTGCCCGCCAGTGAAGCACCAAAAGCGGTTTCTAAAGCAACTTTTTCGTTGGGTGCCCATTCAGCATAAATTTCATTATATTTTGCAGCATATTCGGTAATTTCGGTACTTGGTGTACCAGGATAACTGGAAACGAACGAGCAACCTGCTTCATAAAGACCACGAGCAACTGCCTCATTTCCAAGCATTAGTTTTTTCATTATTAACACCTCTATAAACAGACATTAAAATATATTATATAACAAATTATTATCAAAAGCAATTATTTTCAGGGCTTTTTAATAGTTAAATTAAGAAGTAAAGCAACAACAGCAAGACCTAAAAGTAAAACAAACGGAGCAACATAACTGCCAAATGTATTTAACAAGTTGCTGCAAACAGTTGCCATAAAAGATGTTAAAATTAAGTGGCAGTTAAGCACACTGAAATTTGACCCAAAATATTTTTGACCATAAAAGGTTGAAATAAATGCAGTGCCTATTGTGGGACAAGTGCCGTATGCTAAGCCCGTTAAACAAAGACCGATAATACAAACAGGCACCGAACCAATTATTACCGACAGCAAGGTTATGCCTGCCGCCACCACATTTAATACCATAGAAATAAGCATGGTTTTGCGTCTGCCGAGCCAGTCAAACATAGCGCCTGTAATATTTCTGCCAAGCCCGTTGCAAACTGCCAATACACCAACAAGACTTGTTGCCAAGGCAACACCTGCACCAACCGAAATGGCTAAATCACGGGCAAAGCTTATTACCGAATTGCCAACCGCCGCAGCAAATGTAAATAAGGCAAAGGCACGCCAAAATGAAAAGCGTTTTAACATTTCTTTTGTTGTAAAATCCTTTTGCTCAAACTCTTCTGCGCCATCGTCTGCCTTTTTATTTGGCTGGGGTAAGTTTGCGTTTGCTTCGGGGCGCTTTAAAAAAATGCTTACAATGCCCAAAACCACAAAAAGTGATACACCCAAAACAATATAAGTCCCACGGCGAGAAAGCGCACTTTTAAAAAGCAAGTCGGCAAGATTGCCAAGCACAAGCGAACTTGCACCAAAGCCCATCATAAGTGCACCAGTACAAAGACCTTTTTTGTCAGGGAACCAAGCAGTAACTGTAGAAATTATAACATTATAAGCAATGCCGATGCCAAAGCCCGCCATAACGGCATAGGTTAAATAAAGCATTGTGACATTATTTCCATTTAAAAGGCCGGTTAAAGCCATGCCGCCCCCGGCCAAAACAGCCGAAATAAAGCTTGCAAGCTTTACACCGATTTTTTTAGATAAAAAGCTACCCAAAAGACCGCCCAAACAAAACCCACACATAGTAAGGGTAAAGTTTAGCGAAAGCTCATTAGCAGTCCAACCAAAATCGGTTGAAAATGGCACTTTTAAAATAGACCAAGCATAAATAATACCGGCAAACAACATTGCGAATACGGATATGCCTAACAAAAACCAACGATATGATGTTTTTACCTTATTATTCATACTTATTCTCCTTAATTAACTGTTAATTTGTGCCTCAACAAGACCCTTAGGACAATATTTTTCCCTTAAAACAGGTTTTTCAATTTTGCCTGTCGGGTTGCGTGGCACTTTATCAAATATAATTTTCTTTGGACGACGATATCTTGGAAGTTCTTTGCAAAATTCGTTAATTTCATCTTCCGAACAGATTTCGTTTTCTTTAATTTCAATTATTGCTGCTGCAATTTCACCAAGTCGGGCATCGGGCAAACCGATAACCGCAACATCCTTAATTTTTGAAAACTTGCGAAGTTCATCTTCAATTTGAACGGGATAAAGGTTCTCACCGCCCGAAATTACAACGTCTTTCTTGCGGTCAACAAGGTAAATAAAGCCGTCTTCATCAACCTTTGCCATATCGCCTGTGAAAAGCCAACCATCTTTTAAAATTTCGTTTGTGGCTTCTTCATTTTTATAATAGCAGTCCATAACGCCGGGGCCTTTAACCGCTAATTCGCCAACATCACCGTCAGCCACTTTATTGCCGTTTTCATCGACAATTTTAACTTCCCACAAATGACCCGCTTTACCAATAGCACCAACCTTGTGAACATTTTCAACACCCAAATGAACACATCCCGGGCCAATAGATTCACTAAGACCATAGTTTGTGTCATATTGATGATTTGGAAAATGCTTAAGCCAACGCTTAATAAGTGATGGTGGCACGGGTTGTGCACCAATATGCATTAAACGCCATTGTGAAATAAGATAATCTTGTAAATTTATTTTGCCCGATTCAATCGCATCAAGCATATCTTGTGCCCACGGCACCAAAAGCCAAACAATTGTGCATTTTTCTTCGGTAACGGTGCGAAGTATCCATTCGGGCTTAACACCGCGAAGCAAAACTGCCTTGCTGCCCGACAACAACGAACCAAACCAGTGCATTTTAGCACCTGTGTGATAAAGTGGCGGAATGCAAAGAAATACATCATCATGGGTTTGTGAATGATGATTTTGTTCGGTTTGACAAGATGCAACAAGTGCACGGTGGCGGTGTAAAATCGCCTTTGGAAAACCCGTTGTGCCCGAAGAAAAATAAATTGCGGCAAAATCATCTTCGCTAAGCAAAACATCAGGTGCTTGCGAAGAACAATAATTCATAAGCTTAATGCCGTCTTCGGCATAATCGGGCTTATCTTTACCCACAAAAAGCATTGTTTTAATTTTGGGAAGCTGGTTGTAAACCGTATCCAAACGGCCAATAAATTCAGGGCCAAACACCAATATTGAACAATCGGCTAAATCAAGGCAATATTTAATTTCTTCACCCGAATATCTAAAATTAAGCGGAACCGCAATGCAACCCGCTTTTAAAATACCAAAATAAATTGGCAACCATTCAAGCGAATTCATTAAAAGAATGCCAACCTTTGTGCCTTTTTCGAAGCCACGGCTTAAAAGCAGGTTAGCAAAACAATTTGCCTTACGATCAAATTCTGCCCAAGTTAGTTCTCTTCTATACGGTGCATCAATAGCGCTTTCGATAAGACTTGCTTCACGCCAAGTAACTGCTTTGTCGCGGTCTTCCGAAGGGTTAACCTCTACCAAAGCAACCTCACCGCCGTAAAGTCTTGCATTTCTTTCCAAAAAGTCTGCAATAACCATTTTTAAAATTCCTCCTAAAACACCTATGTTTTAACGCTTTAACATTTTAACACTTTAAAGCGCTGCTGTCAACCCCTATTTTTAAAAAATTGTTGTGTTTGTTTTTCAAAATTGATATAATTTAAATATAATAACTCTAAAAGGTGTATGTATGATTAAAAAAATTCTCTGTTGTTTGCTTTTAGCAACATTTTTAATAACGATTTCGGGTTGTTTGAAAACCAAAAATTTTATAACAACCGATAATGCAAATGAAAATTCTTCCATCAATAGTGAAACTTCGCAAGAAAACACCACCCAAAGCGACAAAAACACAACAAGCTCTAAACCAACACAAAGCACACCAAACAAAAACAACCAAAGCGGTAACAGTTCGGTTGGTACCGTGGTAGAAAAGCCAATTGAAAAAGACGAAAACACATCGGTTTACTCCCCCACAATTGATGCTCCGCTTAACCCAACCACCCCGCACACCCCACTTTCGAGGGAAGATTATTTCCAATATTATACACTGGACACTAAGCAAAAAGAAATTTATAATAAAATTTGCACTGCCATCCAGACAACACAAAATGTTGTTAACTTAAAAAGATATCGCCTTAATTTTGAAACCGTTTGGCAAATATATCAAAAGGTAATTGCCGACAACCCACAATATTTTTGGGTTTCAAAATTTATTACTTACACCGAAATTTCAGAAAATGGCAAAAGTCTTTTCGTTGACCTTTGTATTTCATATACCGACGGTGAAATTACCGACACTTTTGACAACGAAGCCAACCTTTCAGTAATGGCTGACCGCCAAAAAATTCAAACACAAATTGAAGAATTAAACAACTTAACCGAAAATATTCTTTCAAACATTCCATCAACAGCACCCGACATCGAAAAAGAAAAACTTATACACGACGCTGTTCTTTCAACCGTTTCATACGATTATTCGGGTATAAATATTTCACCAAGCAGGGAAAACTATCCCCGAATTTGGGATATTTACGGTGCGCTTTCCCACAGTCAAGCCGTATGTGAAGGATATGCTAAGTTGTTCCAATATTTGTGTTATCAAGTGGGCATAAACGCCAACTTTGTTTCCGGAACAAGTGAAGGTCAAGGCCACGCTTGGAACGTTGTTAAATTAAACGGCAATTGGTATTTTGTTGATGTAACCTGGGATGATGCTTCAACCGATAACCCACCCATGCCAATTTATACTTATTTCAACCTTACAACCGACGAAATTTTAAAAGACCACGAAATCGACAATTCAGTACTTTCAGTGCCTACAGCCGATTCAAACGAATTTGCATTTACTAAAACCTTTGGCGTAAACATTTTATCGCTTGATACCGCACCCGAAAATTTTGAAACCGCTATTGATTATGCTATTAAATTTAACGAAAAATATTTAATTTGCAACCTAAACGGTTTAAATGCCGATTTTGAATATATCAATAAATATTTCTTAAACCCAAAATCCGAAATTCAGATGTATTTGAAATCTAAAGGCAAAACAATAAAGCTTCAACCACTTATTACATTAGGTGGATATGTATATCTTAAATTCAATTAACAAGGAGAAGGAAAATATGAAAACAAAGCTATCCCCTCGTTTTTGGTGTGCAGTTACCCTTTTTGGTCTTATAGGTCAAGTGGCTTGGGTAGTTGAAAATATGTATTTCAATGTTTTTATTTACAAAATGTTTAACGCATCTGCCGATGATATTGCCCTAATGGTTGCAGCATCTGCTATTGCCGCTACCGTAACAACCGTGTTTATGGGTGCCCTTTCAGACCGCATTGGCAAACGCAAGCTTTTTATTTGCGGTGGTTACATATTATGGGGTATTTCAATTTTCAGCTTTGTAATTATTAAAGCCGATATTATTTCTCCCCTTTTCCCAACTGTTACGGCAATTTCTTCGCTTTGTGTTACTTTGGTTATAATTTTAGACTGTGTTATGACCTTTTTTGGTTCCACCGCAAATGATGCCGCATTTAACGCTTGGCTTACCGATTCAACCGATTCTTCAAACCGTGGCGCAGTCGAAGGTATTAACGCTATGATGCCGCTTGTGGCAATTTTGGTGGTTTTTGGCGGCTTTATGTTTTTCGATTTAGAAAAAGCACAAAGTTGGTCGCTTATTTTCACCATTATCGGCGCAGTGGTTATTGTTATTGGTGTTTTGGGTGTTTTCCTTATAAAAGACACACCCATTGAAAAGCCAAAACAAAGTTATTTGAAATGCATTTTTTACGGCTTTATGCCCAAAACAATTAAAAACAACCCCTTGCTTTATTTAACCCTTGCGGCATTCGTTGTTTTTAATATTTCAATTCAAATTTTTATGCCATACTTGATTATTTATTATGAAAAGTCACTTCAAATGACCGACTATGTTTTCATTATGGCGCCCGCAATTATAGTTGCCGCTGTTGTTACGGCATTTTGGGGCAGAGTTTATGATAAGCGCGGCTTTAATTTTTCGGCCCTTTTTGCTTTATTGGCGCTTTGTGTTGGATATGTTGTTCTTTTCTTCACAAAAACCACCATTCCCGTGTTTATTGGTTCACTATTTATGATGTGCGGTTACCTTGCAGGTATGGCAGTTTTTGGCGCAATGATACGCGATTACACCCCCGAAAACAAAGCGGGTATGTTCCAAGGTCTTCGCATTTTTTCACAGGTTTTAATTCCCGGTATTGTTGGCCCTGCAATTGGTTCTGCCGTGCTTAAAAATGCCGAAACCATTTTAAACAACGACGGCACAACTTCATTTTTACCAAACGAAAATATCTTTTTGGCATCTCTTGTTGCCGCATTGTTACTTGTACCTTTCTTAATGGTTATTAAAAAGAAAAAAGGAACTGATTAAATGAAGCAAAAATTTGCAACCCTTTATACACCCTTTGAAAAAGATTTAAATAACGAAAAACCGTGGAACGAATACCCACGCCCACAATTTAAGCGTGACAGCTTTATAAACCTTAACGGCAAATGGGATTTAAGCATTTTAAGACAAGAGAAGTCTGTTTTTAAGGGCGAAATTATTGTACCTTTTCCTCTTGAAAGTAGACTTTCGGGTGTATGTTTTAAAAAGGAAACCGATGACTTATTGGTTTACAGTAGAAAGTTTAATATTTCCCCACTGGGTAAACGCTATCTTTTGAATTTTGGAGCGGTTGACCAAAAATGCAAGGTA
>JAZKYB010000112.1:0-3013 GCA_045611905.1 Acutalibacteraceae bacterium
TCTTATATTTCACGATTAGAAAAAAGAATTATAAATAAACTTAAAAAACAAATTGAAAAAGCGGTATAAAAAAACGGAGACTTTTCAAAAAAGTCTCCGTTAAAATTTTATTGCGGAAGTTTATTTTTCCATCTTTTTGCAAATATAAGTGCTATTGCTGCACCTGCAATGGCTAATAATATCCAAACAATTACTGTTACATTCCAACCATAATTATCGGTTAATAAAGCAATGCCGTAAGTTGAAATAGCAGAACCAATATAAACAAACGAATTTAACACGCCCGAAACAGTTGAAACCTTGCCTGTGTTGGCATAAAACGATGGAACAATGCTTGTAAACATTAGGTTTGCACCGTGCATGGCACCGTTAAGCAAGGAAATACCAATAACCGAAATAAGCGGTATTCTGCCCAAAGAAACCCACAAAACAAGTGCACTTGCAACACCGATTATGAAAATTATGCCGCCGCAAGTAACGGGGTTTGTGAATTTTTTGCGGTATAAGCCCAATGCAATTTCATAGCATACCATACCGAAAATGGGCAAAACTGCGCCGGATAAAATACCAACTTTGTTACCTAAATTAAAGCTTTCAGAAATAAGCGAAGGTGTCCATGTGGCAACGCCATCTCTAAGCATGCCGCAAACAATTACGGCCAAACATATAACAAAGAAAATGGGAACAAAAACCTTTGAACTGCTATTTTTAACAACCTGTGTATTGGCTTTTTTAATTGATTTAACATTGGGACAAAAAATTTGCCACAAAATTATCATAAATATGCCGCAGGTTGCACTAAAGAAGAATACGCCCTTCCAACCAAGTATTAAAATAATAAATGGTGCAAACAAATATGTAACAATTGTGGCTACGCTGCTGCCCCAAGCAACACGCAAAACCGCTTTTGTATATCTTGCTTTAGAGAAAAATGAAAGCAAAAGTTTAACAATGGGCGGCCACATAAACGCTTGGGCAAGGCCGTTAATGCTCCAAACAACCGCCATAACCCAAGGTGAAAAGTCGCAAAACGGCAATATAAAGTTCATACTAACGGTAACGATAAGACCCAAACGAACCAATTTTTTGGGCGAAACCCTGTCGCCTAAAATGCCGGTTAAAATTTGGCCCGCACCGTAAGTGATAAAACTGCCTGTAACCGCCATACTTAACAGTTGCTTTGAAAAACCGGTTGTGGCTTCCATTTCTGAAATAACCGCGCCGTAATTTATTCGTGTTAAATAACTTACAAAATAAGTAACGCTGAAAAGTAATATTAAAGCGTTTCTATTATAAGTTTTCATAATTTAAGAAACCACCTTTAGTTTGTTTTGTAAATACATATTTTTTAAATCGGTTGATATGTTGCTGTCAGTAATATATGTAAAATCTTCACGCATATCGCTGAATTTTAAAAGACCTGTTTTTTCAAATTTGCTGCTGTCGGCCAAAATGAAAATTTCATCAGCACATTCAAGATAACCAATTTGCACTTCTAATAAATCTTTTTGAAAATCGAAAATGCCGTGTTTTAAAGAAATGGCAGAACCAAATATAAATGCTTTTTTTACATGAAGTTGCTTAAGCGTGTTTATTACAAATTGACCGTAAAAGCAATCTTCATCTTTAAAATAATGACCGCCGCACAAAATAACATCGAAACCTTCACAGTTTGAAAGAACATCAAAAACATATTTGCTGTGGGTTACAACGGTAAGTTTTTTGAAAGATTTTTTAAGTTCTTCAACAAAAAATATTGCGGTGCTGCCGCCATCAACTGCAATATAGTCATCTTCTTCTATAAATTGCATTGCTTTTTTAGAAAGTTCTTTTTTTAGATCGGCATTTTCTTCGTTTCTTTTGCTTAAATTGTCAAAGTTTTTCATTTCGCTTTGCCTTACTGCACCGCCGTGCACCCTTTTAAGCAAGCCGGCGTTTTCCATAAAAAGTAAATCCTTGCGGATAGTTTCAACCGAAACATTAAAAAGCTTTACCAAAGCCGAAACATCGACTGCGCCATTTTGTTTTATAAGTTCAAAAATTTTATTTTGTCTTTGGTTTGCAAGCATTTTTCTTTCACCCCAATTTATTACAATAAATTCCAACCAATTGCAAATTATACCAACTGAACACAACTTTGTCAATATGTACAAACTAATAATAAATTTGACAAAACGGTGCCAAAATTGTATAATATTTCACAAATGTTTTATTTGGAAGTGTAAAATGAAATATTTGTTTATATATTTAATCACGATAAGCTTGGTTTCGGTTTTTATAACCGTGCTTGACAAATTTTGTGCAAAACATAATATGTGGCGCATAAGTGAAAAGGCGTTGCTGATTTTTTCGGTTTTAGGCGGCGGTGTTGCTATGTATATAACCATGCGTATAATTCGCCACAAAACAAGAAAGAATAAGTTTATGTTTGGAATTCCTGCGATAGTTTTGTTGCAAATTGGGCTTGTTGCGATAATATACTTTAATTTTTTGGAAAAAATTTAAATTTGCTGTTGACATTCACGCAATCACTTGCTATAATATTAAAGCTGTCCAAATGATTCATTAGCTCAGTCGGTAGAGCACTTGACTTTTAATCAAGGTGTCCGGGGTTCGAATCCCCGATGGATCACCAGCTAAAACCCATCCTTTTGGATGGGTTTTATTTTTTGTAAAAAATGGGATTCGAACCCTGAGAGGGTGAGGAGCGTAAAGAAAACAGTTCGGTGAACTGTTTTTAGCGACGAAGTGTGAAGTCGGGTACCGAAAGGCATAGACTTTGGGTCGACAAGCACGAAATACGCAAAGCGGATTTATCCCCGATGGATCACCAGCTAAAACCCATCCTTTTGGATGGGTTTTATTTATTTGTAAAAAATGGGATTCGAACCCTGAGTAAAAAACTCTTAACTGTTTTTGGTTAAGAGTTTTTTGTTTTGTATCTTTAAACGTGCAAATAAAATTCTTGATTTTACTGGGTAAGTGAAGATGTGAAGTGTTACAATTGATAGGG
>JAZKYB010000113.1:0-1263 GCA_045611905.1 Acutalibacteraceae bacterium
AAGCGGTCTTAGGAAGACAATCCTTTTGTACAACTCCTTGGCTCACAGAACGACATGGCTACGATCCGACTTCCTGTTTCTTCGTTATATTCAAAGAAGGGGAATTCGGTAATCCAAAGGAAGTTGAAACCTTCAGGAATAATGTCAAGTCGTTTCGCAACGGTTAAGCGAAGCGCACCCAAAACTGAAAGGCAAATATTTTTCTTATCAGCAACAATAAGCACAACGTCGCCCTTTTCGGCACCTGTGCGGTCAATTATGGCTGCCATTTCTTCTTCAGTCATAAATTTTGAGAAAGAACATGTGGGGACATCTTCAACCCAACGAATAAATGCAAGACCTTTAGCACCAATGCCCTTTGCATCTTCGGTCAACTTATCAATTTCTTTTCTTGTGTAAACGCTTGCCGCATTTTTAGCGGTAATAGCACGCACTGTGCCACCATTTTTAACTGTATCGGCAAATACACCAAAGCCACAATTTTCAACAATATCCGACAAATCTTTAATCTTCATTTCAAAGCGGGTGTCAGGTTTGTCGCTACCGTAATCGTTCATCGCTTCGGTATAGGTTAGGCGGGGAAGCGGTGTGGCAATATCAACATTTAAAACGTCTTTAAACAAACGTTTTACAAAACCTTCGGCAATGGTGAAAATGTCTTCCATATCTACAAAGGACATTTCAAGGTCGATTTGGGTGAATTCAGGTTGACGGTCAGCACGCAAGTCTTCGTCACGATAGCATCTTGCCAATTGCATATAACGGTCAAAGCCCGAAAGCATTAAAAGCTGTTTATAAAGCTGAGGTGATTGGGGAAGAGCAAAGAAACTGCCTTTATGAATGCGAGAAGGCACAAGATAGTCACGTGCACCTTCGGGTGTGGATTTAATAAAGGTTGGGGTTTCAATTTCAATAAAGCCGTTTTCGTCAAAATAATCACGGGTAACCTTTGCGATTTTGTGACGAAGCAAAATATTGTTTTGAATAACAGGGCGTCTTAAATCAAGATAACGATATTTAAGGCGAAGCTCCTCGTTTGCATTTGAATCGGTTAAGATTTCAAAGGGGGGTGTGATGCTTTGACCGAGAACATTAAGAGTGTCAACAGCAATCTCAATTTCGCCCGTGGGGATTTCTTTGTTAATTGAAGAACGAATTCTAACAGTTCCTTTTGCCATTAAAACAAATTCACTGCGAATTTCAAAGGCCTTTTTGAAAATTTCAGGGGCAGTTGCATCATCAAAAGCAAGTTGCACAATACCT